>CAZMWO010000105.1:4880-9639 GCA_964569565.1 uncultured bacterium
GATGAACGGCATTCTCGGTATGCTAGAACTTCTCATGGCCACCACTCTCGACCACCGCCAGCGAGAGTTTGCAGGATTGATCTATCGTTCATCACAGTCATTGCTCGGCATTCTCAATGCAGTGCTCGACCTGTCGAAGATCGAAGCAGGCAAAATCGTTCTCGAAAAAGACAACGTCAACCTGCGCCGGCTGCTCGAAGAAGTGGTCAGCCTGATGCAGCCGCTCGCCG
This sequence comes from uncultured bacterium, assembly GCA_964569565.1. GTDB lineage: Bacteria > Muiribacteriota > Ozemobacteria > Ozemobacterales > Ozemobacteraceae > Rifleibacterium. The sequence goes on from CAZMWO010000105.1 coordinate 5,111, forward strand.
AGAAAAAGAAAATCGAAGTGATTCTCAAATACCCGCCGGCAGCTCCGGATCTGATCGTTGCCGACGGCGGCCGGCTGCGCCAGGTTTTGACCAACCTGTTGAGCAATTCGGTCAAATTCACCCAGGAGGGCTTTGTCATCATCGAACTGGCCGCTGACATCCTCGATGAAGGCAAAACCGGGCGTTTCAGATTTTCCATAAAAGATACCGGCATCGGCATGAGCAACGAACAGCAGCAGCTGGTTTTTGAAAAGTTCAGCCAGGCCGACTCTTCGATAACCAGGCGTTTTGGCGGTACCGGCCTTGGCCTGACAATATGCCAGGAACTGATCAAGCTTATGGGCGGCGAAATTTCACTTGAGAGCGCAACCGGCCTGGGCACCAGAATAAGTTTTGTCCTCACCCTTGAACTTCTCAACGAGACTCCGACCGTACCGACAAAATTCCCCGAAAAATTGCGAACCTTCATTACTGGCAGCAACAGCCCGGTAGTTGATACGGTATGCGAAATTATCAGCTCCTGGAACATAGACTGCAGCAAAGTAAGCTTCGCCGAACTCCCCGAAAGAATAAAAGCCGAGTCTGACTCGAAGAACCCGGTAGTGACAATCTTCGATTTTCCGCCGGGCGAGCAGCTGCCTGAACACCTCAAATACCAGAAGCCCGACAATGTTACCGGCAGCATTTTCCTGATGACTCCGCGCCAGCTCACCTCTATCGACAGTCGCGATCAGGACTTTTCGACCATTTTTCTGCTCAGTAAGCCGGTCACTACATCAAAACTATACAATGCCATGCTCGAAATTCTGCAACGCCCCGAACGAAGGCTCTACGAGCTCAAAAAGTCAGGGCGCTTCAATACCATCAAACCGGAAAATACTTATGAAAAACTCGGCATGCACGTGCTGGTAGTCGAAGACAATGAAATCAACCAGGAGGTCGCCCGGGGAATTCTTGAAATGATGGACTGCCGGGTAACCCTTGCCAGTTCTGGCGCCGTAGCTCTCGAACATTTAGAGCATGTCAGATTTGACGCGATATTGCTCGACTGCCAGATGCCTGAAATGGATGGTTTCGAAGTGATCAGAATCATACGCGACCGGCCTGAATTACAGGATCTGCCGGTAATAGCCATGACGGCACATTCAATGCCGGGAGACCGTGAAAAGTGCCTTAATTCAGGCATGAACGACTATATTGCCAAACCGGTCGAAGCCCGGCAGCTGCAAAAGATTCTGAGCAGATTTTCCACAAAGAAACAGCCGGAAGAAAACCATGAAGACGATAATCAACCACTCATGGTAAGAGCAGATGATCCGACTCCTGATGTAGTCCTCGACAGCGAGCGCATCAGGCGCATCTTCGGCCGCAAACCGCAATCGCTCAGCCTTCTGGTAAAAGCGGCCTTCACCAACTATACCAAACTCGACCAGCAGATTCATGAGCAGATCAAAAGTGGTGAGCTGGCCGCAGCCGCCAGAAACGCCCACACGATCAAGGGGTCTCTTGGCAATCTCGGTGGAAACCGTGCCGCAGACCTCGCCGCCAGACTTGAGCAGGCACTTAAAGCCGGTAATGGAGAACAGGCCGGCGAACTCATCGAACAGATGGGCAAAGCGTTCAACGAATTTTTCAGCCAGCTCGAAAAGCTTGAAGCCGAGATCAACAGTCAACCCGTGAACTGACCATAGAAACGGGGCGACTCTGTGATAGAGTCGCCCCGTTGTTATTAATTCGGGTTTCAGTCTTAGACTATTTTGCCGGAGCAGCCGGGCGAACCTGTTTGCGTTCAACCGCCTGCTGCGGCTGCGAATGAGCAGCAGCTTCCTGCTTCGGCTCATCGGGCATTACCTTGCCAAGATAGCTGGGCAGCTCGACGCCGGCCATACCGGCGATATCCTGCAGCGGTGGCAGCGACTTAACAAAGCTCGACACAAAGTTCGAAGTCGATGAATTGCCGCCTTCGCCGGAATCCCAGACGGTGATCTTGTCGATCTTGAGATTCTTGATAGCTTCGACCTGCTTTTCGACGATAGACTCGATCTTTTCGACCATCAGCAGGGTCGCCAGCGCGCGTGGGTCATTGTTGACGCTCTTGAGCAGTTCAGAATAACCGAGCGCCTTGGCTTCGAGCACCTTCTTGACGCCTTCGGCTTCGGCCTGATAATTGAGCAGCAATGCATCGGCATTACCCTTGGCTTCGATGCTGATCTTACCGGCTTCGGCCTGGGCATCGAGTTCGATTTTGCGCTTGTCGATTTCCTTTTGAACGATCTCTTCGGCAGTCAGGCGTTCAAGTTCGGCTTTATACTGGGCTTTCTGAATTTCGACCTGAGCTTCACGCACTGCGATTTCGGCCTTTTTGCGAGCTTCGGCTTCTTTTACCACCAGTTCGGAGTTCGAAATGACGATCGAAGCTTTCGATTTGTTTTCGCCCTCGATCGCTTCGGCTTCGCGCTGCTGCACGTAAATACGGCGCTGCGCTTCGGCTTCTTTTTCACCCATTTCTGCCTCGGCCAGCTTTTTCGCAACCTGAACCGTCTTTTCGCTGTTGGCCGCAGCTTCACCGATTACCGCCTCAGCTTCTTTCTTCTGTACGTAAATGCGGCGGTCTGATTCGGCTTCCTTTTCGCCCTTGTCCGCTTCAGAAAGGTTGCGGGAAACCTGAATGGCACGTTCGCGGTTTGCTGCCGAAACGCCGATATCACCGAGCTGTTTCTGCTGGGCTACGTCGATGTTAGCTTTGTTGATCGCCTCTGAAGAGGCCTTCTTACCGATGCTTTCGATATACTCTGAAGTGTCGGTGATGTCGGTGATGTTAACGTTGATCAGATAAAGACCAATCTTGTTGAGCTCGGGCTCGACGTTCTTGCGCACCGACTCGAGAAAGCTTTCGCGGTCCTGGTTGATCTGCTCGATAGTCAGCGAAGCAACCGTCAGACGCAGCTGACCGAAAATGATTTCTTTGGCCATGTCTTCCATGGCCGACGAAGACAGCATGAGCAGACGCTCAGCGGCGTTGTTCATGATCTTGGGGTCTGTGCTGATACCGACGGTAAAAGTCGAAGGCACGTTGATGCGGATATTCTGCAACGACAGAGCATTCTGCAACGGAATGCTGATCGTCATCGGCGTCAGGCTGAGATAGGCGTAATCCTGAATCAGCGGCCATACCAGCGCGCCGCCGCCATGCAGACACTTGGCCGAGCGATTTTCGGCCACCTTACCGTAAATGACCAGAATCTTATCCGATGGACAACGCTTGAACCTCGTCGCCAGAAAAACAAACGTCGAAAAAAGTAAGGCTACAACTACAGCTGCAACTACCGGCCACATAATTTTCCTCCTTCGTCCCTGTTATCCTTTTCAACTACCAGAATACCATTATCCTGTATCCATACAACAGTTATCTGTTCGCCTGTTTTAATTTCCTCTTTTTTTGAGGAAACCGCATCGTAAATGCGCAATCGGCCGTCTACCTCGACCTGAACCTGCCCGGTGCCTTCAGCCGGAATGCGCAGATAAACGCAGCCGCCGGTGCCCAGTGCGGTGCCGATTCTGGCGGTACCGTCCGACTGCAGGCGGCCGACGAACCTGAACATCTGCGCCAGCACCCAGACCATGGCAAAGCCCGAGACAACTCCGCCCAGGGTCGCTATCCAGCCCGGCATACCGCTGTCGCGAATCAGCGCCAGCCCGACCCAGCCGAACATCATAAAAAATGCGGTAAGTCCCTGAACCGAGATAAAATGAAAACTGACGTCTGAACTGCTAACATGATGATCACTATCTGAAGAATCCACCATGTCGCCGGAATCACCAGAATCGGCATCAGCAACCATATCGTGCGAGATATCATCATGTACATCGTCGGCGATTTCGCCGGCGGCGTCTGGAGCATCATGGCCGATTTCGCCATCTGTATCAGCTGAAATCAGCCCCGAAAACATCAGAATCATTCGGATTGTAAAAACCACCGTGCCGCAAAGCGCACAGGTCAAAAAAACTTTTTCGATCAGGCTCATGGCCAGAATAGCTTCGACCAACCTCTGATTCCTCCTCGGCAATCTTTACATAAGCTGATTTTACAACAGTAACCTGACAATGTATAACAGTTTATTTTATGCGCTAAAACGCCTTCGGGCTCCAGCCTGATCGACCGGAGCCCAAAGGTGTTTATTAGAACAGGGCCGTTGCCCTGATTAAAACAATGCTCTGCTTATCTTTTGCAGGGCTTGTGGCAGCTTACTTTTCTGAAGTGACCCTTGGTGTGATTACCGTTCTTGTCGTAGTGACCTTTTACGAAGGTCTTGCATTTCTTGCCGGTTACAGCTTTCTTTACGGCTACGCCGCTGTCCATTACTTTGTTCTGAACTGCGTCAAAAGCTTTGGTTCCGGCTTTTTTGCCTGCTTTGAAACCCTTTTTGAAAGCCTTCTTCATTTTCTTGAAGAAGCCGGGTTTGTGGCAGCCGCTCTGATTAGCATGACCCGACTGACCAACCTGAGTTGCCTGACCAGACTGCTCAGAC
>CAZMWO010000106.1:0-4074 GCA_964569565.1 uncultured bacterium
GCTGCTGCTCGACGAACCGACCAACCATCTCGACGCTCAGACCGTTGCCTGGCTCGAAAACTATCTCAAGGATTACCCCGGCACCGTCATCATTTCGACGCATGACCGCTATTTCCTCGATAACATCACCAAATGGATCCTCGAGCTCGAAGACGGTTATGGAATTCCTTTCGAGGGCAACTACAGCTCATGGCTGGCCCAGAAACTCGAAATGCTTGCCGCCACCGAAAAGAAAGAATCTGCCCGCCGCCGCTCGCTCGAACGCGAACTCAAGTGGATCCGCATGAATACCGGTGACCGCCGGGAACTGCACCGCGACCGCATCGCGCATTTCGAGAGCCTGGTGTCGCGCGAGAGCAGCAGCGAGCGCGGTGACGAAACTGTCATTCAGATCGCTCCGGCTGAGCATCTCGGCGACCTGGTCGTAGATTTCAAGGGTGTCAGTAAAGGTTATGACGGCAGCAAACTTCTTGATAACACCAGCTTTTCGCTGCCGCGCGGCGCGGTTGTCGGCATTATCGGGCCGAACGGCGCCGGTAAGACCACGATGTTTCGCATGATCGCAGGCAACGAAAAGCCCGACAACGGAGAAATAGTCGTCGGCCCGACAGTTAAACTGGCATGGGTAGACCAGCACCGCGACAGTCTCAATTCTGACAACACGGTATTCGACGAAATCAGCGAAGGCTGCGACGAGGTCCAGTTCGGCAAAAGCCGGATTCCTTCACGCGCTTACTGCGGCCGCTTCGGCTTCAAAGGCTCAGACCAGCAGAAAAAAGTCGGCGAACTCTCAGGTGGCGAGCGCAACCGCCTGCACCTGGCCAAGATCGTCAAATCCGGCGGCAATCTGCTGATGCTCGACGAACCGACCAACGACCTCGATGTCGGTACGCTGCGCCTGCTCGAAGACGCCATCAGCGACTTTGCCGGATGCGCGCTGGTGATAAGCCACGACCGCTTTTTCCTCAACCGCATCTGCACGCATCTGCTGGTGTTCGAGGGTGACGCCAGAGTAAGCTGGTTCGAAGGCAACTTTGAAGACTACGAAAGCATGTATCTCAAAAAGCTGGGAGCTGCCGCCAACGACGGGCGCCGCGCCCGCTTCCGCCGATTCTCGCTGTAACCTGCAATCACGCAAAATTAAAACCGGGCCTGCAACTGCTGCAGGCCCGGCTGTTATGTGGTCAGGTTACTTAGGGGTGATCCGGTAGTTGAAGTATTTCATATAGGTGGTTGCCGCCAGATACATCATATAAAAGCTGACGAATAACCATTGATTGCTGGCATCCAGAAAGGTTTTTGCATTCAGCAATCCGGAAGTCTGCAGCACGAAAAGAGTAATCAGGCCGTAGCCGGTGATGTGCAGCAGAAAATTCTTGCGCTCTTCAAAATACATGACCGGGTCGCTGTGTTCGCAGACGAAGGTTATAAGCAGCTGATAGGCATAATACAGCCCGGCACCGCCGGCGATCAGGGCGTTGATTATGCGCATCGGCGTCAGTGTCGCCAGATCGGGTTTGAGCAATACCTGGCTCATGTAGAAAGACACAAACAGCAGAAATGGATACGCAACATACCAGAGATTCAGGTAGAGAAACATGTTCCAGATGCCTTCGAAGAAGCCGACAGTCGCAAGCCATATCAGGGTCAGATCTGAGACCCCCTCCTGCTTTTTTGCCTGCCTGGTCCGCTTCTCCGGCCTGCCGTAAACCGTGGTATAGCCGGGATTCGTTGCCACATCGGACTCGAGCTGGAGATTCAGGCCGAACTGTTCTTCGTTACCATTGCCATCCAGGGCTGATTCAAGTGTAGCAGACATGATAAAACCACCTGTTAGTTAGTGTCTCAGCAGAAAACGAGAGTAACTATGCTGAGCTACTATATATATCGGCAGTTTTGTGTCTTTTCCGAAGATCGCTCTCATAGCACGAACAATCCGCAGATTTCGTAGATGACGCAGATCTTTGAGAGGGAGGGACGTTCGCTGAAAATTCTCGATCCGTTCCTGATTAAATCAGCGTGGTTTGCTTACCCGCGCGTTGAAATGTCTGAACAGTGTTACAGCAGAAACATAAAGAATGTAAAAGACCACGAACAGTCTTATGTTTTCTTCATTTTGAAAGGTTTCTACGTTAAGCAGGCTGGAAGTGTAGAGAACAAAGCCCATGTACATGGCATAGAAGCCGATGCGCGGGAAAAAGAATCTTTTTTCTTCTGCATAAGCCTGAGGCGCAGTATGCTCGTTGATAAAGGTCGATAAAAGATAATACGCATAGTAAACGCCGGCACATAGCGTGATCATTGCATTGAGCAGTTCTGAGGCGCTGAGAGTCTCGAATTTCATCTGCAGATACTTCTGCGACATATAGAAACTTGTGAAAAAAAGGAAAGGGTAGGCTACATACCATACGATAATATACAAGATCAGGTCGAGCGTTGAATGTGCCAGCCCGACCGTAGCGTCTTTCAGCAGTTCGCTGACCTTCTCACCCTGATCGGCGGGCTTTTCACCTTCGGCAGTGTCTTCGGTTGCAACCGGCTCCGGCTCTTTCTTGTTGTATTCGCTCAGGTCGGGCTTAACGTTAAAACCGAAACTGTTGCGTCTCCCATTATTATCCATATTTTTTTCTGCCTGTTTTAAAATGATCCACCGGCTAAGTATATCAGTCTGTAGACATTTTTCAAGTAAGACTGAAAAGACAGCATTATTCGGCAAAAAGCAAACGATTACTTTCTCTGCTTTTATTGTATATAAGAGCTCATTGATAAATTCGCTTTCTGTCGCTTCGGCCCTCGCAATTTTGAATGAGCTTATGTATAACTTGGCTTCGAAGACTGCTCTCAAAATAGCGGTTGTGTGTTAATTGTTGCCCGGCGGAATTTCTGTTATCTTGGCTGCGATAACAGAAGGAGTGAAAAATGAGTGATATTGGACTGCAGGGTAGAATTGAGCTTTCGGACTGGAAGCGCCGCGAACATTTTGAGCACTTTCGCAGCCTTGATAATCCCTTCTGGAGCCTGGTCGTCGATGTCGATTGCACGGGGGCGGCAGCTGCCGCAAAAAACCGTGGCTGTTCGTTCTTTCTGCTCTATCTGCATGCCTCATTGAAGGCAGCCAATGCCGTGCCCGAGTTCGGCTGGCGTCTTATCGGTGATGAAGTGCGCTGTTACGGCCCCCTGCACGCTTCGGCGACAATAATGCGTGAAGACGAGACTTTCGGCTGCTGCTTTATCGAGTATCAGCCAGATTTTAAGGAATTCGCCGCGAATGCGCAGCGCCAGATCGAGCTGGTCAAGGCACGCGACGGCATGTGCCTTGAAAATGACATACGCAACGACCAGATTTATTACTCAAGTCTGCCCTGGCTCAAGTTTTCGGCGCTGACCTTTGCCGGCAATCTCAAAAACGACTGCACTCCCAAAATCATTTTCGGTCAGGCTGCATTAAAAGATGGCAAAAAAATGATGCCGGTTGCCCTGCAGGTTCATCACGCCCTGATAGACGGCCTGCAGGTAGCGCGTTTTTTCGAGCTGTTTCAGCAGGCTCTGAATAAATGCTGAAGCAGGCTCCGTTCAGTCGTCGGCACCTGAAGCCAGGCGGTCGAGGCTGTCGATGAGCAGGCGGCGGTCTTCGCTGCTGACTGCTTCTTCGAGTTTAATGAAGGGGCCGGGAGTGTTGCCCCTGATTTTGAGTATTATCTGCAGCAGCGCTTCGATTTCGCGCTCGCCCCAGATCGGCCCTTTCTCGTAATCGAGCGCGATGGCGTTGTCGAGCACGAAGATGCCGAGCTCATGCACTATGCCGGGCTCATGTTTGAGACTGCGCAGCATGAAGTGAAAGGGGCTTGCCTTCTGTTCGCAGACCAGTCGTGCTGCGTTTTCTACCTCATCGATGCCCATCTCGCAGCCAGCTTCGCGATTGAAAAAACGCGGAGAACCCGTGACGAAACCCGCAATCTGGCGAACAAAGCGGTAAGCATCGCTGACCTGGTCGGCAGAAAGCCCGCAGATGCAGATTTCAGGGAAACTGCCATCGTCGATGTCGAATATGTGGTGAACTTGGTTCCAGAGCCA
>CAZMWO010000106.1:4084-7748 GCA_964569565.1 uncultured bacterium
GGTTTCCGCCCGGTAGTAGTAGTCGCCCCCGTTCGGGTTGTAGTACAGCACCGTGTCCGGGTCCGGATAATCGATCTGCCGCCCCTGCCAGTCTTCCCAGATGACAAACTTGACGCGGCTGCCGCTTTTCACCTGGTTCCAGAGCCAGCCCATGCCATTATTATCGGCACAGTCAGCCGGGCTGATTAAACAATGTTTATCGCTTCGAATTCACTGATTCTAAAAAGTTCGACCACCGGTTCAACCAGATAGGATCTGACTGCGATAACCAGTTCTGCTGGCTGATTCTGCAACAGGCGGCCGAGCATGACGTAGAACCCCTGCTGCATCAGCTCGAGTGGCCCGATTTCATCGAGATAGAAGCGCCGACAGCCGTTTCTGACGGCAGATTCGGCAATCTTATCTGCGAATTCGAACCCTTCGGCGCAGAAGCTGAATTTTTCGGCGAGAAAAGCAACTTCGTGCCAGTCGGCCGGGATATGTCCAGGTTTACGGATGAACCGGCAGCGCGAACCGCTGGTCAGATGCTCGAGGTCGTAGCCGGTGTGCTCTCCTGCCTCGAAGACCTTGCGGCAGAGAAAGCCATCAGCGCAGTTGTGACGCTTGAAGTCTTCCGCCATCCAGCTGGTTTTGCCGGCATTGATCTCGCCGCGAACTATATAAATCATGGCTGCAGCTGTTCGAGCCACGCGCGCGTGGCAGCGGCAAAGCCCTGTGCATCGTTGCCGGGCGCCGGCAGAAACTGTTCGACCAGTTCGGGTGCGGCATTGGCTACCGCATAAGAGGCTCCTGTCCACTCAAGCATGGCGAGGTCGTTAAAATCGTTGCCGATGCTCATGGTGCGTGCGCGCTCGATGTTCAGGCTTTTGCAGAGCACTTCTGCCGCTGTTCCCTTCGAGGCGCCCGGCGGAAAAACTTCGATCCAGGTGTGCCGGTCGTCGATCGGCGAAGTGGTTCTGATAATGCTGAGATGCGCAAAGCGCTGCTGCAGCTGTTCGATAATTTCGCGGGCGTCGAGGCTGATTGCCAGCAGCTGCGAAGCTTCTTCGATTTCGAGATAATCGCCCTGGCTGGCGAATTCAGCCCAGAATTCAAGGCGCGCCTGAAGGTCTGAAGTCGGTCTGGGCGAGGCATACCAGTGAAAGCGGTGCGTCTCGGGAATCGGCTGATGAATCGAAAAATCGAGCTGGCAGTCGAAGAAAAATTCGGCGACCGCATGAATATCGCTTTTCGCCAGTGTACGTTTATGAATGATGCGGCTGTCAGAATAGTGGCAGATGCCGGCGCCGGTCGAAAAGATCAGGTAATCGAAGGGCAGGTCGCTGCCAATCACCATGCGGGCCGAATGCAGACTGCGGCCGGTAGCCGCTACTCTCACTATGCCCATTTCGCCCAGGGCGTGCAGAGTCGCGAGATTTTCAGCCCCGATGCTGCGATCGGAATTGAGAAAAGTGCCGTCGAGGTCGGTGAGAACCATGGCGGGGCGCATCAGTTTACTCCTGTTCAAGCAGTTCGAAGCTGCTCGGTCTGAATGGTGCGCTCAGATTTGGCAGCACTCTTTCGAGAAAGATGCCGCCGCGCGGGTCATGCGCATGGCCGTAAGTCGCTCTGACCGCGGTCGAAATGAACTGCACGGCGCGGTCTAGCGCCATCGGCAGGCTGTCGCCCTGCATCAGGCAGCCGGTAAGAACACTGGTAAAAGCGTCGCCGGTGCCGGGGTAATTCGCCGGAATATAGTCGCACTGTACCTTCCAGGTGCGGCGGTCGCGCTGGTTGTAGGCGTAGACAAAGGTCTGTTTCTTTTTGTCTGATTTATGCACGTTGGTAATGATGACGATCTTAGGGCCCGCGTTGCTAAGAGCTTTGAGCAGATTTTTCAGGGCAGCTTCGCCCATCTTTTCGTTGTATTCAAGGTCGAGCAGGGCACAGGCTTCGGTCAGATTCGGGGTGATGATGTCGGCACGCGCTATCAGCCGTTTCATCTGGCTGACCATATCTGGTGTCATCGAGTCGTAGAGCCGCCCGTCATCGCCGAGAACCGGATCGACAACGACCATCTGTTCAGGGCGCCAGAAGTGCTCGATAAACTCTTCGACGATTTCGATCTGCCGGTGCGAGCCGAGAAAGCCGCTGTAAATGGCATTGAATTCAAGATTCAACGATTTCCAGTGTTCGATGAAATCGCGCATGTGATCGGTGAGATCGACCAGCTTGAACCCGGCGAATTCGGTGTTCGAAGACAAGACTGCCGTTGGCAGCGGACAGACCTGAAAACCCATCGCCGAAAGGATCGGTATGATAGCGGTCAAAGACACCTTACCATAACCCGAAAGGTCATGAATGGCGGCAATACGTTTGATCGGCGGAAACATCAGTTCAGTGAGATCGCAGCAACCGGGCAGTTCTTCGCGGCTTCGTCGGCTTTGGCTTCGTTTTCGGGGGCAACCGGTTTTTGAATGACGGTCGCCTTGCCGTCGTTGAGTTTGAAGACTTCGGGGCAGATCATTTCGCACTGCCCGCAGCCGATGCAGATATCATGGTCAACAAATGCTTTCATGTTATTTCTCCATTCAGTAACTTACCTGACTATTCTACCGCAAAAGCGCCAGAATATTAATAACGAATTTACCACAGGCGTAAAGATTCAGTCTTAGGCGGGATTGCCTATCTTGCATAGATTTACAGCAACAAAATATGACTTGCTTACCCGTGCTCTCGACAGGGTCTCAACGCTACCTCTCACCAGACGCAATCTACGGTAAATAGCTATGGCTTTTCGCTTATGAGATCCCTGTCTGCGCACTCGCAGTAATTATTCCACCCGTAACAGAATTTTTACCCACAGGTGGCAAAATAAAAGCCGCTGCCTGACGGCAACGGCTCTTTATGCAAATACTATCAGTCGAGAGTGTGAATGACCATGCCTGAGCGCAGTTTAGGCTCGAACCAGGTCGATTTGGGTGGCATGACTTCGCCGCTGTCGGCGATTTTCATGAGCTGTTCGATCGAAGTCGGGAACATCGAAAATGAGACCACGAACTTGCCGTTGTCGACGATTCTTTCGAGTTCCTTGATGCCTCTGATCCCGCCGATGAAGTCGATGCGCTTGTCGGTACGCGGGTCGCCAATGCCAAGAATCGGGGCGAGCAGGTTGTTCTGCATGATCGAAACGTCGAGGCTGGCAACCGGGTCTTTGCTGTCGTAGGTGCCGGGTTTGGCGGTGAGCTTGTACCAGGTGCCTTTGAGATACATGCCGAAGGTGTTCGCTGCGGTCGGCTTTTTGTAATTCTGCTTTTCGACAGTGAACTTCTCTTCGACCTTCTTGATGAATTCGGCTTCGCTCAGGCCGTTCAGGTCATGCACGGCGCGGTTGTAATCCATTATCATCAGGTGGTTGTGTGGAAAAACTACCGACATGAAGAAGTTGTATTCTTCGTTGCCGGTGTGCTTCGGGTTCTTCTCGGTTCGCACTTTGGCGATGCGTGCAGCGGCCTGGGTGCGGTGATGACCGTCGGCCACATAAAGCGCCGGAATTTTGGCGAATTCAGCCATGATTTTCTTTGCCCATGCGGCATCTTTGACTACCCAGAGAACGTGACCGATTCCGTCTTCAGAAGTGAAATCGACTTCGGGCTTTGTCTTGACGATTTCGTCGATCAGCGCG
>CAZMWO010000106.1:7758-9617 GCA_964569565.1 uncultured bacterium
GCAGTTGGTCATATCGACGTGCTTCAGCCTGTCTTCTTCTTTGTCCTTGCGGGTGAATTCGTGGCGCTTGATCTTGCCATCCCAGTATTCCTGGGCGCTGCAACAGCACATCAGGCCGATCTGAGCGCGGCCATCCATAACCTGCTTGTAGATATAAAAATATTCGCCGGCATCGCGCACCAGCCAGCCCTTTTCCTGAAACATTTTAAAATTGGCGACAGCCTTGTCGTAAACCTTCTGGTCATAAAGGTTTATGCCGGGGTCGAGGTCTATTTCGGGCTTGTTGATATGAAGAAACGACTGCGGATTGTCTTTCGCCAGTTCGCGCGCTTCTTCTGAGTTGAGCACGTCATAGGGAAACGACGCGAGTTTTGCTGCGATGTCTTTCGGTGGCCTGAGCCCCCTGAACGGTCGAACTATTGCCATATTCCATCTCCTTGTGCAGTGATATCTGAGTTGCCTGCATGCTAGCAACCCCCATCAAAACTGTCAACCCTGAACCTGATTATTGCGCGAAGACCTGTTTCTCAGTGCGGTCAGCTCGGAATTGATTACCTGCTGAACGTCGAGCTTCGAGTAGCCGAGCTGCATGCCCAGGTTCATGATGGCATCTTTCTCGTCAGCGCTGAGTTCTTCGTCGGCAAGGGCCATCCTGGCTGCTTCGCGAATCAGCCTTTTCGCGGCGGGCGATTGCGCTTCGGGCACCGGCACGAAGACCTGCCCGCTGCCCACGGCATCGAGTATGCCCTGCAGGGCCTCGTCAGACATCGAATACCTGGCCGCGATGGTTTTGATCATCGCCATTTCTTTTGCATCTGCTCTACCGTCTGCCATGAGAATCTGCGCCGCTGTGGTAATTACATCGTTGGCTGAAGATACTTCCTCGGCTGCTCGCATGTCATCACCCTTCGATCTGTCAGAAACCTTCGCAGCAGCTTTTTTGAGAAGATCGCTGTATTCAGGCTCTTTTTCCTTGATGACCCGGCTCAGCAGCCATTCGCTGCCGTCGTTTACCAGCGAGCCGCAGAAAGAGCAGGTCGATTCGAAGGAAGAGGCCAGCGGGCCGCCACAATTGGCGCAATGAATGCTGCTGAGGCTGTTGTTGATTCTTGTAGACGCACTGTGTGGCCGTGACAGCACCAGAACGTCGCGCAGCGGCCGGTTGGTGGCTGTCGATTTTTTGTTCGCGAACACCGCGCTCCAGATGATCAGCACGTAACAGAAATCGAGGTCTTTGCCGAGGCTGATGCCCTTCATCGAAGCAGAATCGAAAGCTGCTGCATCGAGTGAAGAGAATCTGCCGAAACTGTCGTTCTCGATTTCGTAAGCAAGCGTTTTGCAGTATTCATCAGCGGCAAAGCGCCGTAAGCCATCGATATTCTTCGACTTTTCGGCGTTGCGCAGCAGCCAGAAAATACTGGTACTGCGATCTTCGATCTGCTGCACCGAAAAGTTCGGATCAGCCTGAATCATTTCCTGCCATCCGGGCAGCGAAGCCGGTTCAGAGTAGACCCAGGCGCTGGCCGGAGTGATCTTGGTCAGAACCCAGTCATATTCGCCAGACCTGATGAAAGAAGAGCAGTTCGGGCAGACGGTTGCCTGCCCGATCATGATCGGAGTCCCGCAGTTCGGGCACTGGCCTTCCAGCAGACCTGGGCAGTCGCGTGTCTTTGCCGAAGGCTTGCGGATAAAGCTCCAGTATTCGCAGATGACGTGCTCTTTGAGCACCTTTTTTTTGTCGGCTTTGACGTCGTCGGCGGTCAGGTTCTTTTCTGACGGGCCGGCCTCATAATCACGCGAAACGGCTCTGGCAAACAGATGCAGAACATCGAAGTTGTTGTCGAGGTTGACCTGGGCAA
>CAZMWO010000107.1:0-9576 GCA_964569565.1 uncultured bacterium
AACAAGTCGTGGATCATGAAAGAAGCGCTTTCCGGTGAACCGTTGATCAGGGCCGAAGCGCTCAACACTCTGCTGCGCATCCACCCCGACGGCAGGCTCATCGACCTGGCTAAAGAAGCATTCGGCAGCGGTAGCATCGAGGTAAGGACCGCAGCGTTCAAAATTCTCGAGCGCCTCGACCCTGACTACCTCAAAGAGAGAATTTCGCAGATGCTGCAGGAAACCGACCCCAACCTGCGCATAAGAGCGGTACGTTTCGGAATCAAATACAAGCAGGATGAATCAATCGAAGCCCTCAAACGCCTGCTGAAGTCTGAAGAGCAGGCGGTAAGATCGAATGCGATCAGTTGCCTGGCGATATGCCCGTTCAATGCCACTTTCAAGCTCCTCATGGATCAGCTTGACCGTGAAGATCACCCGGTAATCGCCAAACAGATTGCCAGCATACTGTTGAGCAACCCGTCCAAATCCTTGCTCAAAGCACTCGACAATATCACCAAAACCGCCAATCCGGCGGTTTCAATGGTAATCTCACAAACCCGCAACGACCTTTTTGACCTCGTCGCACAGCTGCCGGAAGTGAGCGACCCCGAACCGGCACAGGCAGCACCTGAAGAAGAAAAACCTTATGCTGTCAGCAAGGTTCGCGAAATCGCGCGCCGCAGCAAAGACTGGAAACCCGGTTATAAACCAGACAAAGAAGGCAAAGGAGAAGTCAAAGCCTCGCAGATTAACTGGCAGATGCTCATTTCAGGCAGCGTTCTGCTGATTTTTCTTGGCCTTCTGCCGATCATGCTGCTGTCAGACCGCAGTCAGCCTGACATTCCAACAGGCGGCAAAACTCCGCAGGAATGGCGAACCGGCGAGCGTGGCAATCCCAGCCGTGTAGCGATTCCAGACAAGTTCAGAATGAACCGGCCATGCTCTCTGTCAGGCACTATCGAAAAGCTGGTGTCTGATGAAAGCCTGGTAATGGTGCATGAAAACCAGAAGATTATGATAAAATTCGAGTTTGCGGCATCAAAAGAATATGCTGTCGGTGACAAAATCAATGTAACCATCATACCCTATCGCGTAAACCCGCACGGCATAATCCTTTCCCGCGGCCAGGAAATCTCGGCGGCCGGCGGTGAAAAGAAGCAGCCAGCCGAAACCCCGCAGGAGGAAGAAAGTAAATGACCTGGCTCGAACATCTCGAAGTAAAATTCGGGCATTGGGGCCTCGAAGGCCTTATCAGATACATTTCCGTATTGATGCTCATAGTGTTTTTTCTCGACCAGTCAGGCATGCTTCCCTATCATATGCTGCATCTGAATCGCGACTCGATCATGAATGGTGAAATCTGGCGACTTTTCACTTTTCTGCTGATTCCGGCCAGCAAAAATTTCCTGTTTCTGATCTTTGAACTTTCGATTCTCGTAATGTGCGCTGACGGGCTCGAGTCAGAATGGGGCACGTTCAAGCTGACCGTCTATTATGCTGTTGGCGCCTTTTCAAACATATTGGTGGCCCTGATGATGCCAGATGTTCAGTTTAGCAGTTATTTCATCTACATGAGCCTGTTCCTGGGCTTTGCCACTATTTTCCCTGACTATGAGATACTGCTGTTTCTGATACTGCCGGTCAAAATCAAATATCTGGCCATGATCTCGGGTGGATTCATGCTTTATAACTTCGCGTTTGCACCAATATATGTCAAAATCGCCATCGCTCTGACGGTGGGCAACTACCTGCTTTTCTTCGCCCCGTATGCGATTACAGGCATTCGCCACAATCGTCGCCAGCAGGCCCGTGCTGCAGAGTTCGAAAAAGCTTCGACCCGAAACGAAGAATATCGTCACAAGTGCAGCGTCTGCGGCATCACCGATGTCAGCAATCCTGAATCCCAGTTCAGATACTGCACCTGCCCCAGATGCGGCGAACACGGCACAGCCTTCTGCCTTGACCATCTCAAAGAGCACAAACAGAACATCGCCTCCGAACAGAGCTGATATTTTTTCAAAAAGTGTTTTACATTTAGTAAAAACTTGTTCAGCTTCTGTAATGGTTTAATTTTTCGCGCTTTACAGGCGGGAAGTGTTCTTTTATTATGAAAATATCAACAGAGACAGAGGCTTGAGCATGAATTTCATTCGAAACAGAATGGCAATACTGTTTTTTCTGGCGCTTGTTATAACAAGCGGATGCAGAATAATACCCTGGTTCGGCGACTATCCTTCACAAGAAGAATCATTCGTCGGCGAACTACTTCTCAGCCGCAACATCGATGCTGGCAGGGCATTCAACTTCAACGCAGCCAGTTTCAAGCTCAGCATTCCGGCCGGGGCGCTCGAAGCAGATGCGAAAATCGAGATAACCAGATTTCCAATGCTGCTTTTGCCTCTTAAACTGCCAGAAGAATACAAGCCAGTCAGCGAACTGTTTTCAATCAATTTGTTGCCGGCTGTCACAACGCTGAGTCAGCCCGCCACAATAATGTTCAAGCTGAGCGACACTTCGGCCGTGCAGCCCAGATTCGCTGCCTGTCGGAACAGTGATGGAGAATGGAAATTAGTCAGCCCACTCCCACAGGAATCAGCGACGGAAATATCCTTTGCCACCCTTAAATTCTCTGACTGGGTTCTGGTTGAGAGGGTCGGCGACTTTACCGGTGCGCTTTCACATGGCATGCAGATAACAGCTTCTCCTACGGCAGCCGTTGCATCTATTACCGGCTTTTTTGAAGAAAATCTTGAAATCAGCGTCTGCCTCAAGTCAAACCAGCCTTTGAACATAAATCCCGCCAACAACCAGCTTAAAATACAGCTTTCAACCTACGATGCCTTCAGCCTGGACGTAACCACCCCAGATGCACCAACAGGCGGCAGAAGTTTTACATCTGACATAGACAACCGCGTCACGGTCGATCTGCTCAGCACGAGCCTGGCAAAAGCCGTTGCCAGCGGGAACAATGCAACCTATACGTTTCTGCTCAAACTGAAGGGTAAGACTCCTGAAGAGCTTCCAGCCTTCCTGGCTATGAATGCAGCTTATACCACAGCAAACGGCATAGAATACAGCTCCGTACAAACCCTTACTTTCAGCAAAGCCCCACCAATTGATGAAAACGCGCCAGTAGCACCGCGTATAAGTGACACGGTTCCCGCAAATGGGTCTGGCCAGATAGCCGGTAACACAACGATAACGATAGTATTCGACCGCAAAATGGATCTTGTATCAGTGCAGAATGCCCTGAGAATTGCTGACCGGGCTGGAAACATGATATCCGGTTCATTCAGCTGGCAGGAAGATCGGGTGCTGACTTTTACACCCGCCCAGACCCTGCTGCCTGCAACCGAATATGTAATTTCCTTCATCGATGGCGCAATTGGGCAGAACGGCCTGGCGCTCAGCGTAGAAGGTGAATATGTCTTTACCACAGCCAGCAATGCGGCTGCCGAACTGATCAGCTATTCACCCGCAAACAACGCGGCCGCAGTGGCATTCAACACGCCGATCGTTCTGCAGTTTTCACAACCGATAGACCCGGCGAACCTCAAATTTACCGTCAGCCCTTCGATTCCAGGCGACTATAGCACGACCTGGAACGACAGCAAAACCGAAGTAAGCATACTTTATGGCAGCGGTTATGCAAGTAATCAGGTTTACCAGATTACCGTTCTCGAAACAACGCTCGACAGCTATGGCCAGGCCATAAAAACCTCTTACAGTTTCAGCTTCAACAGCGAGACATTCATTGCCAACCGCCTGATCGGAATTAGCCCGGCTTCGGGAAGCGTTGGCATAGCGCCAGATGCAACATTTGTCTTCTCGTTTGACAACGCGATGAACATAGCCGCAACCGAAGGGCAGATCAGTTTTTCGCCACCTTTGGATCAGCCAGCAGTGCTCACCTGGGCAGACGGTGCGACAAAACTTACTGTTACCGCCAAACTCAAAACCGGCACCGATTATCTCGTAGTAATTGGCAAAAGCGTAGAAAATCAGCTTCTGACCAGCTACGCGATCAGCTACCGGGTAGTCAGCGCGCTGCAGGTGACGGGTACAGCGCCTGCAGGCGGCACTTCCGGCATAGCCGTCGGGCAACCGGTCGAAATCAGGTTCAACAACCCGGTTAACCCTCTGACACTCGCACTGACAGTCAACCCGGCACCGCCAGCAGGCTTTACCAACACATGGAGCGAAGGCAACACTCTGCTGAAACTTATACCTAATGCCGACCTGCTTGAAAGTCAGAGCTATCAGGTCACAGTCGGTAAGACTACTGCCGACACCTTTGGTACCAGCCCCGGCAGCGATTACACCTTCAATTTCACCACCGGCGCAGTGACGCCGCCGACAATAAGCTCGACCCAGCCGGTCGCCGGCTCTTACGATGTGCCGGTCAACCAGCAGATTAAAATTCTGTTCAGCAAAGCCATGGATCAGGGCAAAACCCAGGCGGCCATTACGGTAAACCCGGCGACGACACCCACCATCACATGGGAAAACGCTGACACCACAATGGTTATCGGCTTGGGCGACACACTGGCATACGACACTTCTTATCAGATTACTGTTGGCACAGGTGCAACCGACAAGTCAGGCCTGAGCCTGGCCCAGAATTACCAGCTTGGTTTCAGCACCATTGCCAGACCGGCCGTGTTGACCAGCAGATGCTACCCCGCCGCTGGCACAAGCGGTATTCCGCCACAGGCTGTCATCAAAATAGAATTCTCGAGGGCGATGAACAAAGACAGTGCCCAGTCTGCCTTCTCGCTTAAGCAGGGCAGTACGGCAATCAATGGCGTTTTCAGCTGGAGCGGCAACATCATGAGCTTCACTCCGGTCGCGAATCTGGCTTACAACCAAACATACCAGATCAGCGTGGCCGCCACCGCGCTCGACAGCCTTGGCAACAGCCTTGCAGCCGCGGTCAGCTGGAGTTTCACTACGGCAGCCGACGAAGGCAAATCCTGGGTACGCAAACAAGATGAAACTGATGATGTTGACAAAACCTTTTCAAAAAGGTCCGAACATGTCATGATCGGCTTCAAAAACAGCCTATGGGTTATCGGCGGTTTTGATGGCAGCAGCTATCTTAACGATGTCTGGAATTCAGATGACGGCGTAAGCTGGACCCGTATAACTAACGCAGCATCGTTTGGCGCCAGATCGGGGCACGCCTGCGCCGTTTACGGCGACGATATATGGCTGACCGGAGGCTATAACAGTGATACAGGCCTTTATGATGATGTCTGGAAAAGCAGAGACGGCAAAAATTGGGATAGAGTCAGCAGCTCAGCTGAATATTATGCCAGACATGGGCATACAATGGCGGTATTTGCCAATAAGCTCTGGGTCATCGGAGGCCAGGGACTTTCTGACAGTGACACCCCGATTCTGCTCGATGACTGTTGGAGCTCAAGTAATGGCCAGAGCTGGACAGAGAACTCCAGTATTGTTTCATTCTTCCCGCGCAAACTGCATACCTCTGGCGTAGTTAACGGTCGATTGTGGGTCTGGGGCGGATATGGTGAAGATGCCTACTCAAGCGAGCAAGCCTTGAGAGATGCATGGTCAACCGCTGATGGTGAATTCTGGCGACTCGAAAGCAGCGCCACCGCATTTCCGGCCAGGTGTGCTGCTGCATCGGCCTTCTTCAACAACCGCATCTGGATGATGGGCGGAGCCAGCAATGATCCTTATACAGCTGGTACTACCTATTACAACGATATCTGGGTCAGCTCCGATGGAACGAACTGGGTGCAGATTCTCGGCAATTCTGCCGGGAGCGAGACACAATTCTCGCCGAGAGTATTGCACGGTGCTGCCACAACCGATGACATGCTGTTTGTCAGCGGCGGCGAGCTGGCCAGCTACTTTCTGAGCAATGAGGTCTGGTCGACAGAATAATGAGCAAGGAATTCCCCGCCTACTCGGTTGACCGTTATGTACGCGAAGCCGAAACGCTGGTCGAGTCTGTAAGCGATGGAATCAAAGACTACAGACAGATAACCAGCCGCCTCACCAGCTCGGAAACCCGGTGGTTGTGGGCGCCAATGCTCGTTTTTGCGATGATCTATCTGGGTTGCCACCTGGCCGGCATCAGATACGGTTCTACTCAGCATGCAGGCATCACCTATACCGTCTTTCTGTTCTTCAACATTGCGGCTGCTCTTATCGCTGTCAACAGCTGGAATACGATCCCAAGCCGCAGTATAGCGAAAGACTCGATGCTGATGCTGACGCTGTCGCTTTGCAGCGCCGCTATCGGCAATCTTTTCGATACTATTTTCTGGCTTTCGGGTATTTCGCCTTTCAAGCAGAATGTTTTCACCAATCTCTTTTTCGTTTTTGCAATTCTTTTCGCCATGCCGGGAGTTTATCTGCTCGGCCGTGTCTGTCGCGTTAAATTCGGCAAAAAGCCTCTATTTTACAGCATCGGGCTGTCTGTTATCTTCATCATAATTCCTGTTGCGATGAACCCAGGCATTCTCAGCCAGTCTCCCGAACTCTACAACCTCAAAGAATTTATTTTCGGCCTTGTTTATGCAATCGGAATCGGCTATCTGGCTGCGCTCAGCCTGCACCTCTGGCATTACGCGCAGGGACGCCTGCAGAATCCTGCAAGGCTTATCGGTATTGGCCTTATTCTGCTGAGTTTTGGCTGCGCCATTTATTCAGGGCTATTTACGAGTACCCCTGCCCATGAGATTCCATCCAATCCGGTTCACATCATTATTGCCATGGGCTACGTCATCGGAGCCATGGGCATCAGGCGAACAGAGATGACGATTCGCATCATCTTCAACCTGAAAGACCCCAAACTCCCCCCTTCCCTGCCGCTCATTGAAATTTTCGGCCCGAGTCAGGGTCTGGAAGTTTATCAAAAAATGGAGTCACGCATTAAAACGGCCTTTGAAGAGCTTTTGCGCGCCAAGGCTGAATCTGAAATGAAGCAGAAAATCATCAGCGAGCTCGAAACCGAAGTCAGGCTGCGCAAAGAGACAGAGCAGGCGTTGATCAACGAAAAGGAAAAGGCCGAAGAGGCCAACAAAACCAAATCACAGTTTCTCGCCATGATGAGTCATGAGCTCAAAACTCCGCTCACCGCTATCAGAGGCTACGGGCAACTGCTTCACAAACCGCCGGAACATGCGGCGGCGCTGTCTGATGACCAAACCAGAGAGATTGCCGAACAGATTGTATTCAACGCTGGCCATCTGCAGACAATGATCGACGGCATTCTGCGGTTTTCCCAGCTCGAAAGCGGCAAGTTCACCTATCACAAAGAAGAATTTCAGCTGGCCGAGCTGGCAGACTACATAGATGCTCTGATACTGCAGCAGCAACAGTTTTCGAATGCAAGGTTCCGCCTGGACATACCGGAACGACTACTCAAGCTATACACAGACAAGCTTTCGGTGCAGCACATTGTGGTGAATCTGCTGATGAACGCAGTAAAATTCTGCAAAGAAGGCGATATTACTATTAGAATGGTGCGCAGCGGAAGTGATCTTCTGATAGAAGCCATAGACACCGGCATCGGCATTTCTGAGCAACACATCGGCAAGATTTTCGATGCGTTTTATCAGGTCAGTCATGGCAACCGGCGCAAATATGGCGGAGCCGGCCTTGGTCTAAGCATTGTAAAAAAACTTACCGAAGAACTGAATGGAAATATTGTTGTAGAAAGCAAGGTTAATGAGGGCAGCAGATTTGAGGTACGGTTGCCTGATGTAATCAGAGAAAAATCATGAACAAAGAATTCAAACAGGTAGAATTGTATTCAGACGGCGCCTGTAGCGGAAACCCCGGCCCCGGCGGCTGGGGAGCGATACTCCGTTTCAAGGGTGCAGAAAAAGAGTTGTCGGGTGGCGAGAAGGAAACGACCAATAACCGCATGGAGCTTATGGGAGTGATTGCCGGCCTGGAATCGCTGAAAGAGCCATGTCAGGTCAATATCTTCACAGACAGTCAGTATATCGCCAACGCCTTTTTGAAGAGCTGGCTTGAATCATGGCAGAAAAATGGCTGGAAAACAGCGGCCAAAAAGCCCGTAAAAAACAGAGAGTTATGGGAGAGGCTTCTGGTGCAAGCTTCTCGCCACAACCTCGCCTGGAACTGGATACGAGGCCACGCCGGTCACCCGGAAAATGAGCGCTGTGACAGGCTGGCAGTAATCGAGCGCGACAGGTTCGCCGGTAAAACTTGAAAAAATCAACACTGATATTTTGGCTGATGCTTTTTGCGCCATGGTCGGCAGCCATGGCCGAAATTGATCCTGAAGAAATTCTGCGACAGTTGCCACCACCGGAAGTAAACTACACACTGCCCGAGATCAGGGCGGTAAAACCGCCGGTCACACTGCCAGACTACTCTACCGTCGAGTATTATGGCCGGTCAAAACCTTCTACAAAAGAGCTTGAGCGCTCTATTCGCCAGATCAAGTCGCTGGCCGACAACCCGGCCGTAAGCTCGACGCTACGCTTGATCAAGCATCTCTCTGATGACGTTAAAGCAGACAATGAAAATTCGACGCCGGCTGTCCAGTCAGGCGCCGCAACGCAAAAAACCGCACAACAACCGCAAGCGTCCGTTGATTCGCTCACCCCACCCAGAGCAATAAAACCACCGCCGGTTGCAGCAGCACCGGCAACACCGGTTGCACCTGCAACCCCGTCATATCCCCCTCCCACCGGCAATCTCATGTCAGCCTGGCAGACCTTACGCAAAAACCCCGGTCTGGCCGAACTTGAGGCATCTCTTGCGCGCGATCGCCAGCTTGCCGAAGACACTTTTACCATGGCCATGCTACTGTCGGCCGACCAGCCGGCAGAAGGTGACGAGGTCGCGGCCGAGGGCGAAACAGAGGGAGAATCTGCCCCCGCCGGCAGTCATGACGCAGTTCTGGCCACCGCAATCGGGCTATACAAGCAGCAGGACTGGAAAGGGCTCAAAAACCTTTTTGCCGAAAATCCCGAGGCAGGCGAAACCAAAGATGGCCTGCGTTATATCATCGAGGCTGAGATTAACGAAGCGAAACCCAACTATATGCAGGTTCGCCGATATTCAGACCAGTTGCGGGGCTTGGACGAAAATGACGCCATGGCAAATTATGGCCTGGCGCTTTATCATTACAACGCCAAAAAGCCGGATACCGCCAAGGCCGGCGAACATCTCGCAGTTGCTCTCAAAGCCAAAAATCCACCGCAGGGAGCCTCAGCGTTTTACTGGAAAATGACCTTCAATAAATTCATGATTCCTTTGCTGCTGGTTATTGCCGGCCTGATCGGCGGCATTTCGCATGTCATCAAGAAAAGAAAGGCTGCCGCTACGATCGATCTCGACAAGCCAGCAGCGGCAGTAAAAACTGAAGCTGAAGCGAAACCAAAGGGCAAACTCACGCAGAAGCTTGCCCCATTGCTCGATAAATTTAAAGGCCTTCTCGCGCGCTTCAAGAAAAAGAAGGCTGCCGACATTGATATATCGGCCCCCGAAAAAACCGAGGCTGTTGCTGGTGCAGCAGAGGCACAGGAAATCGAAGAATCGGCAGACGACCAGGAATCTGCTGAAGAAGAGTCTGAAGAAGAA
>CAZMWO010000108.1:0-9533 GCA_964569565.1 uncultured bacterium
GCCGATATATGAACCGCCTTCGCCATGAGACTTTGCCTCTTTGCGGTCAAAAACAACGCCGAGGTCGCAGCCACTGAGGCGCCAGTATGAAGTTGCCGCGGCTACCGCGAGAGCAATGCCTTTATAGGCCGGGCCGAAAAGAATCGTCGTTTCTGGAAATCGCTCTTTTATCGCTTCGGCCATGAAATCGCCAAGAATATCGAGCTGGCGGCCGGTTCTGACATGGCCGAGATCGATAAAAAATGGCGATTTCGCACCTGATTTGAGGGTAAAATCGCCAAATTTGAGAGCCTGGCATTCTAGAAGAAATCTGATAAGTTCAGCAGGACGATTTGTCTGCATATACCTCCTCAGCGAGACGCTCAGCTCGCGTTTTAAATTGTTCCCAGACGGTTTTGCCCGCGATGAGAACGCG
This sequence comes from uncultured bacterium, assembly GCA_964569565.1. Classification (GTDB taxonomy): domain Bacteria; phylum Muiribacteriota; class Ozemobacteria; order Ozemobacterales; family Ozemobacteraceae; genus Rifleibacterium. Next base: position 416 of record CAZMWO010000108.1, read on the forward strand.
TTCGACTTCCCAGGGAAATGCAAGGTGTCGGTAAGCATCGTAACCGGCACGCGTAACCACTTTTCGAGGCTCTTTGATATCTGTTTCAGAGGTTCGGCGCAACACCACCAGATCGGCTCTGGCTCCATTAGCGATACAACCTCGATCAGTCATACCGTAGCACCTTGCTGCATTATGAGCTGCCAGCGCCAAAGCGCGATGCCAGCTGATCCGGCCAGTTTCGGCAGCAAGCGCCATAAGCGGCCACATCCGTTCGATTCCGGGAATGCCGGATGGCGGATTCGCAGAAGCTTTTTCGACCGGCGTGTGTGGTGCATGATCGCTGCTGACAATATCGATCGTGCCATCGGCCAGTGCCTGCCAGAGAGCCTGCTGGTCGTCAACATCGCGCAGCGGCGGATTAACCTGTATTTCTGAACCCATTCTGACCTGATCTTCTGCCGTAAAATAGAGGTAATGCGGGCAGGTCTCGGCGACAATGTCGTAGCCACTGCCCTTCATGCGCCTCACCCACGCTATTTCTTCGCAGGTCGCAATGTGTAATAGAATAAGGCGGCATACAGGCGGGTGACCGAGCTGGCGTTCGGCAAGCTCGAGCGCTTTTTCAAGTTTGTTCAGAGCCTCGATCCCGGCCGGGCGCGGCCGGCGCGCAGTGTGGCTGAGCCCGACAGTGGCAGCTGGAAACGCTGTTTCATCTTCAGCGTGCACAGCGATTCTTGGCCAGTGCAGCATAAGATATGCGAGAATCTCGGGGTCTGTTACTGCTGCACAGGAGCCTGAATGCGCCATAAAAACCTTGAGGGCGGCAATACCGGCAGGATCTATGCTGAGGCTGGCAGGGGTTGGAATCTGCTGTGGGGAAGTCATTTCAGGCAGAATTTGTGAACCATCGATGCCAACAAAGAGCCCCCACCCTACCTTTCCAAGTTCGTGCCATAGACGCTTCTTCTCATTCAACGCAGCCGACGAGCAGGTCGGAGGGCTGGTATTGGGCATGTCGAGAACTGTTGTTACGCCGCCGGCAAGTGCTGCCAGACTCCCATTGGCAATGCCTTCCTTGTATTCCTGGCCTGGCTGTCTGAAATGCACATGGCCGTCAATGTAGCCCGGCACTATTATCTGACAGATATTTTCAGGGATTGAGGTTATTAGAGTCTGATCAGAAATTGCCTCCAGCCTGAGACGACCTCTGCTGTCAATATCAAGACTGCCGGAACACAAACGACCTGCGCTGTTCAACCATGGCAAGCCTTGCATCGGCATCAGAAGGCTCCTCCTGCTGAAATTGGCCACAAGGAAAAATCCCCTTCTGCCGTTGATAGAAGGGGATTTCTTATGGTAACCGAAGCTGTTGGAGGACAGACATTCAGGCCAATCGACTGACAAACCTCAGGCCTTCGCACCCGCCTGCACTTGCGACGCTCTGGCGGAGTATAGTCTTTACACCATGTCACGATGCCGTCTCCAGCACATTTCTCAAGATGGCGCGAATGTATCAGAAATGTGCAGGAATGTCAAATCGACAGGTGCACCAACTGAGCATCTTTCCAATACCGAGAAGCCTGCTAAACCTTAGTTCTTATGCGGGTTAGCTGGTCTTGCCTTTTTCGAGACATTTTTGTGATCTTCAATGGGTTTGTCGGCATACGCCGACAGCCTGGCAGGTTCACTTCCGCCTGTGTCTTCACAGGTTTCAGCCGCCAGCATCTGCCGCAACATTGGCGTGTTTGCCGGGATCATGGTTATCTGTGCTCTGCCTTCAGAGAGTTTCTGGGCCTCGAGAATCTCGAACAATGCTGAAGAAATCTCAGGATCGCGAGAGATTTCCTGTAGCGCTTCTCCGACAATTTTCGGGCGAACAGCAGCGGCGCGTGCAAATTCGGCAGCAGCCTGGTTTTCGGCGGTACTGGTTATGATGCTGACCTGGTTGACACCGTCCTGTTTTATCGCTGAAGTGACCTGGCGCAGACGATTTACGACTTTTTCCTCTATCTGCCCGATCATTCTTTTATCACGGAAATGTACCTTGCGGATATAGGCGGAGCCAACCTTGTAGCCCCATTCGAGGGCCTGCGGCGATACTTCCTCACGCACCTTCATACTCATTGTATGCCGGTCTTCAAGCATATCTTCAAGTTTCATGTTGCTGAGACACCGTACAGACGAACTGCGGACGTTTGTAGAGAGCGATTCGCGCGGGTTTATGTTCTTGAAGAGATATGACACCGGATTCGAGATGATCATCTCATACCATATACCAATACCCATGGGCGCGCCTTCTTCTGAATTTACCGGTTGGCTGCGCAGGTATTCCTGGTCAAGACGGGTGTCGATAATCCGACAGGAGCCCAGTAAATGCACAATCAGTGACTTGATGCCGATATGCCAGGGCAGAAAATACAGTCCCGGCTCTTTGAGAACGCCAAGAACCTGGCCAAAAAGCAGATATACATGACATCGCCCCTCGCCAACTATTGTGTAGAGACCCAAAAAGCGCAGCATCCACAGAAAAAGTGGCAACACCAGGAAACAGCCAAGAAAGGTGAGTATAAAGCCGGCAAAAAACTGTTCCATTATTTTTCCACCTCCATGATCACCTGTCTGACCTTCGAGTAGAGCGCCAGTTTTACGTTACGGACATATGCCTGCAGCACATCGGGACCTCTTTTCTTAAGCTCTTCAAGCTGCTGGGCGGTGCTTTTAAGAGGCTCGACTTCAGATTTTGCCCGCAGGGTTTCAATTTCTGTCGCCCGCTTTGACTGAACGATTTTCTGGTCTGCCGAAGCCTGTGCCAGGCTTATCTCTGACGAAACTTCATTGTGCGCGGTGTTGATCGCCGCCAGCGCACTTTCGACCTCGTCTGGTGGATCGATGCTGGTTATCAGCGATGCTTCGAAGGTAATGCCATAGCGCACTGCCGACTGGGTACATTCCCGCATCATGTGCTCATTTATCTCATGCAGGTTCTTGCGCAGGTCGTTAATCGAAATACCGGCAGTCGCGGTTTCTTCTTCGCCTTTCTTTGCCTCAAAATTGGCGATACGCTCGCGCAGAACCGAAATGAAATAGCCCATTACGTGGATAATCGGGTTCTTTACCCCGAAAAGATAAGCATAAAGGTTCTTTTCGCTGACGCGATAACGAATCTGCCCGGTCAAAGCGGTATTGAGCTGGTCCTTGGTCACAGCATCGAGAAATTGTCCGCCATGGTTGGCCATCGGGTCTTCAGGGTCATGCGCCATATTCAGCGTCTGCGTGGCAATGTTTACCTTATGCACTTCTTCCCATGGGAACTTGAAGTAAGGACCGCCCGGTTGAATAACCTCGACCTGAGGGTATTTATAACGATCTCGCTCTTCATCGATCAGACTGATCGCATCAGGGTTCGAAAGCGTAGTTTTGCCCTCGATCCGCTGAGCCCGGCCAAAAACGGTTTTAACCGCCCGCTCATTCTGGTCTACTGTGTAAATGCCTGACCAGAGATAGTTGTAAAGAAACCAGCAAACAAATCCGAGCGCACAACCGAACAGAAATGCCATGCTATCCTCCTGAACCTCAAAATCTTTCAAATCATTCTAACTGATTCAGAACAAAATTACACTTTCCGTGCTTTCCTCTCATTTTATTACGCGAAGAACACGAAAACTCATATGACCGTTGCGATAAAACGGAACCCCGGCGTATCTTATTGCAGATCGCACACTTACAGGTTCGCTGCTCCAGGCGCCGCCACGATATACCCGGCGGGTTCCACTGGCCGGCCCGCAAGGGTCAGTCTCTTCTGCCGCCGACGTCCGTTGTTCAGAATACCAGTCCCAGCACCATTCCCAGAGACTTCCGTGCATATCGTAGACACCCCAGGCGTTTGGCTTTCTGCTGCCAACAGGATTTGTGCCGCGACCTTTAGAATTCGGCGAGTATTCAACGAGGCTGTTTCCCCAGTTCCAGGCGTATTCATCGTCGAGCTCATCGCCACAGCAGTATCTGGTGGTAGAACCGGCCCGACAGGCATATTCCCATTCAGCTTCGGTTGGTAGTCGAAAGCCATCTGCATTGAAGTTGCAATACACAGCGTCAACAGTATCAATCTGTTTACTGCCTGACTGGTCGCTATAGCAGGCTTCGAGGCCGGTGGCGGCGCTCAATGCGTTGCAAAATTTCACAGCGTCATACCAGGTAACGTGTTCAACCGGCTGTTTTCTGCTTGCAGCATGCACGAAATGAGATGGGTGCATATTCATCACCCTCGCATACTGCTCCTGCGTTACCTCGTGCTTTCCGATAAGAAAACTCTTTGTCAGGAATACTTTGCTCTGTGGCTTCTCATTAGCTCTGGCATCGCTGTCAGAATCGGAACTGCCCATTATGAAGCTGCCGGAGGCTATCATGGCAAATTCCATGTTGACATCGCTGCCCAGATCTATGATCAGGCCTTCTGATGCAACCACGGCACGACTGAGAGTTGGCCTGACCTGAGGCGCCAGTGCATCGCCGACAAAACCACCGGGCAGCTCTGAAAGATAGTTGTTTGCGGCATAAAATGCCAGACCCAGAAAGAATAGAATAAAAATAAATGCAGCTGGTTTCATTTTGTGAGTGACCTCTGGTTCAATTTTCAGCCATTTTTAACAACGTAGTATATGTAAAAGACAGAAATAATTCCACAAAAACGGAACTGCGATGTTACCCAAAACCTTGAGTCATTCTTTGCTCACCTTATTGTCCGACAGCAACGGCATAAATTCTGCGAGCTGTCGCCTCGATCCGCTCACGATCCTCGATATCAACAGAGGGCAATCCATCATCCTGAAACAGGGCACCTTTCGCCAGCAACGACTTGGCCAGGTCGAGCGACATCTGCGTATCATCGGTCCAGCGAAGACTTCCGCTTTCTGTCTTCCCGATAAAACGCCAGACCAGGCGCTCGATCATGCCACCCTCTTGAGGCGCACCCATTGCATCACCGCAGGCAAGGCCAAGCAGACAGCCAACATACATGCTTTCAGTCGGTTTCATATTTTCTCTCAACGATCAGGCATGAAAACTTGCTGAATCAAGTTCAGTCAGTTTTCCTAGAAATTTTGACATATAGAGACGTCAGGTGTTCTGGAAAATGGCATCTGAGATTGTGATATCCGCTGATCTCCGCTTTCATCGAGAGCGGTTGCCCAGCGACCGTTTCTATAGTTTCCAGATGTTTCATTTCGTTTCTGCCTGCACCGGAATAATAAAAAGTCAGATAAAATTCCAGCTTCATGCGCTCCGGAACAGGCAATTCACGCAGAAACCAGGTCGCGTTCTGTTGTTCGCGGTAGTGAGCTTCATCCGGCTTCCAGGTTATCTCAAGGGTTTCGCCAGAATGCATGAAAACAAACAGATCGGCATAGTCGCGCGAAGACGGCGCATACCCAAGATCTATCCGGTTCCAGGTATCGAACAGAAACGGTGGCTTGACTGCCCGGTCAGTGTAGATGTTAGCAATATATTTTTTATCAGCTGAAGGCAGCGGCAAAAAGTGCTCGCTTCGCTCATTGCTGTAGAATCCGGCCAATATGCCGCCGTAAACAACAAACAGTATCGCCAGGCTGACCAGTGTTTCTCTGATGCGGCCAGTTTCGCTTTTATAACTCTGTATGACATCCTGCAGATTCCTGGCTTTTCCTGCCAGCCCGGCACGCGCCTTCTGCAGCCACTTTTCTGGCATTCCCACGAGATTCTCGGTTTCGCAGTAAGCACAGCTGACGATACAGGTGTCGCGCCCGACCAGCAAACCTGCGCCGCAATGACTGCATGTCGCCGGGCCGCCCGGCATCATCGGGGGCCCGGCGGCAAGTGATGCCTGAAGAGGTCCAAGAACAGCTACTTTTCTTTTCGCGCGATAAATAAAGGCAAAGGGGATGGAAATAACTATGTATAGTGCGGCAGCTTTTACAAATGCCATCAGAATCGGACTGGCAAAATCGTAGAAGCTCTGCAGCTTATAACTCTGGTAGTATTTTGCCAGCGGATAAAACAGCAGAATATTGAAATAATGCTGAAAAAATACGACAAACAGAGCGAACAGGAAAAAAAGGAAAGAGTCCGGAAAATATGCGATTACCGACTCAAAAAAGCCTGGCACTCGACCAATGGCATCACGGATTTCATGAATCCTTGATTTTTGTCTGTCCATGGTTGCCCTGGCGGTAATCGCATCCAGGTATGAGGCGGGGATGTGGTTTTTTCTCTGGCAATAGGGACAGGTGACCCATTCGGTTTTCTCGAGCGGCAAAAGTCCCTGGCAATTACTGCAGACCAGCGGCTTGAGCTTAAAACGTCTGCTTTCTCCTTCGGCAGCAACTTTTTTGAAATTTTCTGTACTGCAGCCGAGAATCCGTTTAAGTTCCTGCAATGCGGCGTCTTCTTCGGCATCGAGAACTCCATCGGTGCAGAGTTTTATCAGCAGATCCTGATAGAGAAAATCGGCATCGACTCTGGCTGCAGCCTGCAATTCACCGCTTTTGTATAAAGCTGCCGCACGGTTGACAATAGCATTGGCGCCTTCTTTACCCAATCCCAGCAACGCAGCAAGTTTGCGCAAAAGCGCAAATTCATCGGTGGCCACTTTCCCGTCAGCACAGCATTTGAGGCTGATCTGAAAAAATAGCTCATCGACACTCAATAAACGTTGTTGTTCCATATTGGCCTCTCAAACAATGCCTGATTTTAGCATACCTTCGACCAGAATTCCCGGTCAGCATTAAAGTTGTTGTCAAAGCCACGTCATAGCCAATATAATCGCAATATAAGCAAACAGGAGAATTTATGGCAAGCCGGCCGGAAGAGCAAACCAGGCAAACCGGTTCTGTTAAATCGACCGGCCGCATTTTACTTTACATCAGCATTGCATTGTTTCTGCTGGCGCCGATTATATGGAATGCCGGCCCCATCGAGCTGAAAAGTATCGATACGAACTATGTTGTGAGGGTGTTCGGAGAGCCAAAGCACTACCAGATTGCTTATGACGGGTTTTATGCATTGAAGCTCAAGGAATTGATCGAAAAAACTGCCTCACCATCGCGAAATCCCATTAACATACTGTATCAACACATCTGGTATAACGCAGTTACTGAAGATTACGATTTGATATTCTGGCTTGAGCCTCCCAGGTTCAATGTTCCTGACAGGAGTTATGGGTGCTACCTCTCGGGCAGCACGCTGTTTCTGCGAATTGAATACGATGGCTGGAACCGCGTGCTGACGGTGCCTTTCAGCAAAGCGGATGTTGATGCTGTTCTGCAGCCGTTGCCGGCAGAAGAAACGCCCTGATTTGTTTGAGTTCTGATTGATATCGCAATCTTAAAATGTCGGAGGGCTTGATGTATCGCGACAATTTGTCTGAGTTTGTTAATCTGTGCCGTTTTGAGCGTGTTCCGCTGTCGCCGGAGGGCCAGCATGCTATTTTACAGGCCTGTCGGTTTGCGCTCTGGCACCAGCATGGCGATGCACTGCAATCTATTCTCATGGCGTGCGGAATGAGCGAAAGTGAGATTATCGAGCGAAAGGAGTTTTACCTTAAATTTGCTTCGATGATCGGGCACATGATTATTCTCTTACCCGGCCTTGCCAACTATTTCATGCTTGATTATATCGCTGAAGACATGATTGACGGCGGTGATAAAGAGCTCTCTGAAGCCGGAATCAGACTACAGACGATAATTTTACACGGCAAAAATCACGAAGAAAAAGTCACCGGTAAAGTGGCAATGCCACCACTACCTGCATTATCAGCGACGCATCTTAATTTCTACCGCAGAAACCAGACAGCTTTCATCGCCGATTTTTTCGAGCCAAACTGGGAATATGACTCAGACCGATTTTACGGACTGGCGGTGGCAGCAGAGCTGCTCGCGCTAGATCCGGAAGATCATACTCAATACGGTGAGATGTTGATGAGCGCGCTCGGGCTGTTTTCCAGCCGCGAAAAATTCTTTCATTACTTCGCGACTACTACTGCCCGCATACTTTATGAGAACGATTATTCCGACTGGGCGGCTCTCACCATCGATGTTTTCTCGCCTCTGTGCGGAAATCTGGCCGCAGACTTAAAGCAGCCTGTCGCACCGCAGGCGCGGCGCAGCGATCTGCCACCAATTCCCCCGGAACTTGAACTTGCAGCAATTTCTGACGTCTGGAAAACTCTGGGAACCGATGAAGCGCTCAAGCTCGCAAAAAAACGCCTCGAACTCACGCCTGGCGACGCCTTTGCCTGTGGCATGCTCGGCAATATTTTTCTGGCAAAATTTGACATTCCGCAGGCACTTGCCTGCCTTAGCCGGGCTTACTGGCTTGCACCCGATTCAGCCATGGTGGTCTTCGTGCTTGGTCAGGCGTTTCATGCCGGGTATTTCGAAAAACAGGTGGATCTCTGCCTTGAAAAACTGCGCACTATGCCAGAATACAAAGAGAATCCAGACGAGTTCCTGCTTGGTGTTGAGCTTTTGCTCAAATGTGACGAACCTGATACACATGCGACTCTCAACGGCAGACCTGTCGGCCGCTGCCCTCTGCAGCTTCGCGGAGTTAAGCCGGGGCACCATAGGATAGCCTGGAAACTCGCCGGCGGCAAGCAATACGATTACTCAGTCAAGCTGGAAGACGCGACTGTAGCCAAGTTTCGTTATCATCCAACCGCCGGCAACGTATCTCAGGAAATCAGCCGATGTGGCTCGGTAACACTTTTTCACAACGGCGAAGCAAAGCTGCTTTCAGATATTGTGGCGGCCTACCTGGTCGATGATCTGGCAAGACTCCCCCACCCTGACGTTGCCGACTGCACGGGCAAAGCGGCAACTGATGTATGAAATTAAGAATATGGCATAACGGTTCCGGCAAAAAAAAGGCACCCGGGTGTTTGCCCGGGTGCCTTTTGGCGCGATATTACTGAAGGACTGAGAAGTAGAGAGCTTTGACCATCGGGTCGCTGAGATCGGGGCGGGTTCTTTTGGCTGAGCGGTGCGCTTTGTCTGCAACGTCTTTGCGGGCGGCATTGATTGCCTGAGCAAGAGTTTTGCCGTCTTTAACCAGCTGAGCGGCATGCATGGCGCGGGTGACGTTGATGACGCCGCCTGATTTAACT
>CAZMWO010000109.1:0-9451 GCA_964569565.1 uncultured bacterium
AAACCTCTCCCCCCCATCAAACCCGAAGAAATCCCCTACCAACTCCCCGCCAACTGGCAGTGGTGCCGGATTTGTGATATTGCCGAGATGGTTACTTCTGGATCAAGAGATTGGGCGCAATATTACGCTGATGCTGGCGCGATTTTTGTTACCATGGGGAATCTTTCAAGAGGCTCCTACAATCTGAGAATGGATAATATTCGCTACGTAATTCCCCCATCCAACAGTGAAGGCGCAAGAACGAAGCTTGAAGAAGATGACATTTTGATTTCAATAACAGGTGATGTCGGAAATTTGGGCTTAATACCCCCCAATTTTGGTGAAGCTTACATCAATCAGCATACCTGTTTGTTGAGACTGCTAAAGCCGTTCAGAGGTAGATTTGTAGCAGAGTATTTGCGCTCGCCAACTGCCAAATTCCAATTTGATGCTCCGCAACGCGGAATTAAAAACAGTTTTCGATTGAGTGACGTTGGGGAGATGGCGTTTCCCTGCCCACCATTAAATGAGCAAAAGCGGATTGTGGCGAGGGTCGATCAACTGATGGCACTGTGCGACAACCTCGAACAGAGCATCGCGGCTGCAGGCGAGGGCCGCACCGCTCTTCTCAGCGCTTTGATGGCCAGGGGGAGAGAGCCATGAAGGTAGAACAGTTTGTAATGGCATATCGAGCGAATCAAGATCAGGTCAAAGCATTGCTTGGCGAAGGCTATGAGTCACTTCGTGCTGTTTTGCGAATCAATGTAGAAATCATCCACGACAAGGAAAATGGTAACTATATACGCATAGAACACAACACACCCGTTGCATCCCAGGGCAAACGGGGCTGGCTCAATCTGAATGTATGGGAAAGCCCGGCAATAAGCATTGATTTCTCGAAATCGGATAAACATTGTGGTGAACCCTCGCGTGGTGCGGAAGGGAAAACCAAAGGCATGACCACTGTATTCAAAACTGATTTCCTGACCATTGAATATACTGATGTTGGAATTGAAGGTGGTTGCCCCGCAGAAGCTGACAATGATGGTTGTTTTTACATAACGAAAGACAAAATCAACTTCTTACCATCGGAAGTCATCACTTCACGCAAAGAATACTGTGATTGTGAGTTCACCTGGACAAAGCGGCTGACTGCGGCTATGGGTATTCCCTCTGAAGAAATTCTAGGGGCCTATAGAGTCTCGTTTGAGCGAAATCGTTAATTTTTAAGTTCACGCTGGTCGGGTTTCAACTTCAGCCCAGGATACGGCTTTTCCTGAACTGCTGACTATCCTTGCTTTAGCCTGACCAGAAGTAAATCAGGCAACTGAACTGGTATTGTCATGCGAGCACTTGCAGATGAGCTGACCAAATTATAGGCTAAAGCCCGTATAAAATCAAAGTTCTTTGAGATGGCCTTTATCGGTCAGGCGATATTTCTGCAGGCGGCTTTTTGGCTTGTCGGGAATAGTGTATTCGATCAGTCCGGCCTGGCGAAGTCTGGGCAGTGCCTTGCGTATATTACCGCTGAGCTGCTTATGGCCAAGAAATTCAGCTATTTCAGCAGATGATTTTGGGCCGTCAGCACAGGCACGCAGAATGTCGATGTCAACTTGTGCCTCGACTTGTGCTTTATCTTGTGCCTCGACTTGTGCTTTATCTTGTGCCTCGACTTGTGCCTCGACTCTCCCCCCTGACTCGGGCCCCGTTGAAACCTGTGTCTGATCGGTGATTTTTACAATGGCTGGGCGTTCTGGGTAAGTTGTTGTGTCGGGGTATCTGACGATGATTTTGAAGATGTCGTCTTCGATAAGTTCGGGGTCAGCGCCACCGTAGGCTTTGCCGTAGCGCATCATTTTGCGCATTCCCGAACCCAGCTCGTCGGCCCTGCCTATCTGTCTGAAAAACCTGGCAATTACCGGATTCTTAGGAAAAGGCGTGAAAGTTTCGGATTGCAGAACGCCAAAACCGTGCGGTTTGCTGGCGTTTTCGGTTTTAACCTGACCGCGTTCGATGATCAGTTTGGCCGGGAACGCGTTCATATATTCGCGGTGAATCAGAATATTCGAGGCGACTTCCCTGAAAATGGTATCGCGAAGGCTCATGCGGTTGGTGCCTTCAAGATAAAACGGGTCTGACAGATGTTTGCCGACAAAGGCCAGAATGCGGTCATAACTGTCGATCAGATTGGTAGCAACGATATCGCGGTCATCATAGCGGTCGAGGTCGATGCGGCGCAGAATCAGATCGGTTTTGTGAAATGGCAGAACCGAAAGAATCAGATTATCCTGGCCGAGCAGCAGAATTCCGGCCAGAGTCACACCACTTTTGCCGGTTTCGTGGTCGGTCTGGTAGAGCTGGGCGCTTTGCAGCATTTCCAGGTCGTTCATCTGCGGCCAGGGGTGGCCGGGTATCCAGAGACCAGCCATTTTTCGGCACTTCTCGATCAGGTCGGCGCGAAGATCTTTGAGCCCGGCAAAGGGATAAACCTTGTTTTCGCTGAATATCGCCTGCTTGCGCTGATAAAGCATCGCTACCCGGTTAGTGTGGTCGGTGATATCGAGGTCGCTGTCTTCGTTGCGGTCATAAATACGGCCATTGCAGCGATGAACCTGCGAGCTTTCCGGCACGTAGATGCGCAGAATCAGTTTGTCTTCGAGCATGATTTCATCGACTGAAAGATAGGCGGGCGGGCTGATTTTCTGCGGGTTGTTGATGGCGGTAACGAAGTCTTTTTTCATCTGGGCAGCATGCTGTGGGTCGATGCCCTTGATTTCGCCTTTATCGCTGACACCAACCAGTATGGTGCCGCCGATCCGGTTCATGAATGCACAGGCAGTTTCGAAGACATCACGGTTCAGCCTGGTTCTGGCTTCTTTGAATTCCAGCTCCAGGCCTTCGCCCTGCTTGATCAGCTGCAGTATTTTCTCGCTGCTCGACATCATATTCTCAATCTAATACAGTTCAATTCAAGATGCAAAACATACAGAGTTCAGTCTTTCAAATTTGCTTGACGGTTGTTTGATGGTTGTTTGATGTTAAGCTTAAGTTTGCCTGATATGCTTTTATGCCGATGAGCTTTTCGTTAAAAAAGTATGCAAGATTCGGATGAACCGTTTATAATTTACCTGATCAGGAGAAAAATGAATGACCCGACGAGAACAGATAAAAAAAGAAATCGACGAGATCAGCGACGACTATCTCGAAACTTTACATCGAATAATTGTGGCATTGAAATCTGACTCAGGTGCAACCAACCAGTCCGAATTCAAATTCAAGGGCAACCCTTTGCAAAACAGCGTATTGTTTGAAAATGACCTGATTTCGCCTGTTGACGAAACATGGGACGCTGATCAGTGATGTGGTAACAAAGGACAGCAAAATTTCGAGCTGTGGTATTTTATGAACCATCTGGGACTGAAACTGATTATTTGTTGACAATGAGACATGTTCAGGAAAATACGTAACAGGAGATTGACAGAATGAAAATATCAAATATTCTGGCGGGCATGGCGGCCTGTCTGATTTGCCTGGCTCCCTGCTTGGCTGACGAAAAAACATCTATTCACGATGATTTCGCAAGAGAACTGGCGAAAAGTCAAAAAATCGCAGAAGAACTAGGCGGGCTGAAGAACATCAAAAACACCGACCTCGGAACCAGATCAGCCATACCGCAATCTGATGAGCTCGACATTTACAATTCGGCAGGCCGGGGCGACCACGCAACAGTCGAAGCTTACATTAAAAACGGTTTCGACATCAACACTCCTGATAGCAACGGCAGAACCGCACTGTATATGGCAGCCATCAATGACCAGCTCGCGGTGGTACAGCTGCTGCTCGAAAGCGGCGCCGAGCCCAATGGTGTTTACGAACAGGAACCACTGCTGATATGTGTAATTAAATCGCGACAAGGACAAAAAAAGCCTGATGAAACAGGTATAGTCAAATGTCTGCTCGAAAACGGTGCTGACGCAAAGGCTGTCGATAAGTCAGGAAAAACAGCCCGGGATATAGCGCTCAGCGAAAACCTGAGTGAGCACAGCAAACTGCTTGGCCAGCACAATAATTAAATCGACAGATAAGACATGACAAAAGCCCCGAAAGTTGAACGACTTTCGGGGCTTCTGATTTAACCGGATATGTATCAGGTTTTGATGGTGCTTTTTCTGGCGAGAATGTCGAGTGATTCTTTGAAGCGGTTGTAGGCGGCGCGGGCGCGCTGCGCGAAAAACGCAGCCGGGCGGGCAAGCGAAATCTTGTCTTGACGGTCAGCAAGGCGTTTCGCCATTGTGTTGAGGCCTTCGAGCAGAATGCCGAGCTTTTTGTAGAGCAGATCTTTGAGCAGTCGCTCAGAATTATCGCAAAGCTTTTGCGTGTTTTCTGAGCGGTTGACCATGGCCATGAGCATTCTGGTCATTATTTCCGGCTGTTTGAGAAAGAATTCCTCGACCTGGCTGAGATGCACGACAATTGCAGTCAGATCGGTGGCACAGACGACGTCGGCGGTTCTGCGCATGTCGGGCACTTCGGCTTCAAGATTGAGAAATACCGCGATTTCTCCAATTATGCTACCCGGTGCATCGATTCTGATATTCGGGCTGCCGCCACTGGTAATAACTTCAGCCCTGCCCTCGGTAATTATAAAAAGTTTGTCGCCGATCGTTCCTTCTTTGCAGAGGAGAGAGCCTGCCTTGAAGGCTTGCATCTTAACATCTTTGCCAACGTAGCTGACAACCCCGCAAGCAACCGATGCATCGGTATTGCGCTTCAAATCAGCCTGGCGCAGAATTTCGCGGGCGGCTTCATAAGCCTTGTGATCTTTGGCGGCGGTCAAATCAGGGTCGTTGAGCGCCGGACAGACGATTCCGGCCAGTTCGTTGACGCCGGCCATGTAGTCTCGGGCTGTCGACCTGATGAAAGCCTCGAGTTCGACTTCTTCTCTGGCGATACCGGCAAAATATGAGAAAAACTGTTTCATATAGCGCGCGAACGATATGCAGGCACGCACGCCAACCCGCGGGTCGCTGGCAAAAACATGTTGCAGAGCATCGCGGTTATCTGCGGGCACCGGTTCAATTGACGACGGATCGAGCGCAAACACCGAAAACCCCTGTGGCTTGCCCATCAGAGCCTCGATTTCGCCAAAGAGTTCCTGATGCGTTACGATACCGATCAGATCGGCCTCATTGAGCATGCGCCGCACACCCAGATCTTTAACCGGTTTCTTCGAAAAAACTTTGGCGAAACGCCCGGAAGTAACCTTAAAAAAGGCCGGAACAACCTCACCCTGCAAAAACACATGATCTCCGGGAGCATAAGAGCTCTTCTCTTTTGTCTCTTTCATAAAACCCACCTGCATTTGTACAACTTTATCTGCGCAACATTTTACACCAGAAAGCACTATACGCAGAAGTTTTTAAAAAGTTTTAATTATTTTTTTGTAACCTCAAATAAGTAATGATCCAGCAATCCTTCTGTCTGCGAGATTGCTTCGTCGCTACGCTCCTCGCAATGACAATTTTGGATCGGCAAGCGAAATTTCAACGGTTAAAAAGTTACGGGCGGCGGTTTTACCGGCGGATTGCCGAGCGAATCATACACGATCTGGCTGGCCAGCTGCTGACCGCGGCTTATGGCTGCCAGCTCGTTTTCCGGCACATTATCATGAATCGGGGTTTCCTGATTACGCAGGTAAACGGTCTGGGTCGGGAAAGCAAATTCTACCTTGAGAGTTCTCGCCAGTCTGATTATGTCATTGAACAGGCGATGCTTCTCGCGCAGTTCGGTTCCCCAGTCGGGCGTTTTAACGAAGCAGTAAAGCATTATGCCCAGCGAGGCTGCGGCAAACTCGTTGAGGCTGACGATATAAAAATCTTTGCGGGTGTAGGGGTGCTTGCGAATCAGCTCACGAATGCCCTCACAGAAGCTGTCGATCTTTTCGGGCGGCGTATCGTAGGCAATACCTATGGTCGCAGTTATGCGCCTGAACTGCCGGGCGCCGTAGTTGTCGATATGCGCATTGATCAGCTCAGAGTTCGGAATAGTGATCAGCGAATTGTAAAAAGTTCGTATGCGCGTGCTGCGAACGCCCACCGACTCGACGGTGCCGTCGGCGCTGCCGATGGTGACCCAGTCACCGATCTGAAACGGCCGGTCGATCAACACGGTCAGTGAGCCGAAAATGTTTGAAATCGTGTCTTTGGCAGCCAGAGCGAAGGCGAGACCACCAATACCGAGACCGGCAAGAATCTTGTCGATATCGACGGCAAAGATATCAGCGACAAACACCAGACCGAACACTATGACCATGGTCTTCAGCGCGCGCGTTATCAATGGCACCAGCAGGTCGTCGAATTTGTTCTCGGTTTTGTCAGCCTTTCCCTGCAGGAAATTGCCAACGACGTCCATCAGACGATAACCGGCCCAAACCCCTGCCAGAGCCGACACCAGCTTAACGCTGACGAGCAGAATCACGCGGGCATCTCCGGGCAGACCGAGCAGAGTCAGGCCCAGCCACCAGAACAAAGTGGTTGCCGTAATACTGATCGGTTTGATAAATCGGCTCTGCGTCTCGGTATCGACGCTAACTTCTTCGCGCTTAAAAAGTATTCTGATCAGGTTCTGCAGAATATGCGTGACCAGACGGCTGAAGCCAAGGCCCAGAAAAGCGATACAGAAAAGGCCCAGCCACTGCCAGTTTTCGAGCAGAAAACTCTTCTGCAGCAACCTGGGGAAGTTGTGCCGCATGTAGTCGCGAATGCGCACAGACAGAGGAATATCGACATTGCTGACGACACCCTCAACCAGCGGTTTGTCTTTGAAAGCATCATAGAGCTTTGGCAGTTCGGCAACTGTCTGCGCCGAAAATTTCCATGATTCAATGCTTGAATCAGGGTTTTTCACACGCTCGATGATTATACGCCCGCTCGAGTCGACCAGCAGTATCACCGGCGGCCCCTGGCGGTCATTTGGCAGTTCAACGAGGTCGATGTATCTATAGCGGTCTAGTACAGATTTGAGCATGGCAACGCGTTCTGCGCCAATCTCACGCCTTACCGCCCGTTCGAAACGGGTCAGATCAAGAGTTTCTACGGCTTCTGAGATGCCCTGAGCACTCTTCTGATTCATTGCCAGCAGGAACAGGCGCATGGTTTCGCGTGCCGAAAAGTAAACCGGATCGATGGTGCTGTCTTCCTGCTGGGCCTTTTGCGACTTTTCAATCAACTCGACATATTCATCGAGGCGTTTGAGAGTTTTTGTGTAATTGAATTTCCATTCACCTGCATCGTAGCGATAAAGAGCGATTTCGATGCCCTGTTCTTTGCCGACCGGCAGAATATAAGTGCGCCCGCTTATCTCAACAGGAATCGCATCGATTTTGAAGGTAAAATGGTTGAGAATCCTGTAAAGCTGGGCGGCTATTTCAGGGGCACGGCTGTGACGGCTTTCCTCAGGAATATCATCGAGATACAGAGCAGTCAGAGCGGTATTCATCTGCGCGGCGTTGCCGTTCTTGACATCGTTCATCACCGACATGAAGGTTCGCACCGTATCACGCGGGTTTTCGAACTTTATTCTGGTCTCGCCTGGCGCTTCAGCAACTGCAGAAGACGATGTTCCAACTGCTGTTGTCTGCGAAAAAACAGGATTGCAAAAGAAAACGATAATATAGAATACGATCAGAAGGCACTTTTTCATAACTTCCTCGGCATTTTTCTTTAAAACTAACATACTGATCAACCAGATGCAAACCACCGACAAGTCGTTGCAGCAATTCACGGTGATAAATCAGGTCTGGATCCTGCGACTACACCATATCTGGTCATTCTGCGCGTCGGCTTGTCGCCCTGCGAAGCTTCAGCGAAGCAGGGTCAGGCGAAGTCGCAGAATCCATGACTTCAGCACTTTTCTGGATCCTGCGACTGCGATTCGCTGGCAATGGGAATGTCGAATGTAAAGACAGCTTTACAATTTTATTACGCAAACTCGGTACAATATAGGTTTATGGCGTTGACGCCTGATTAAAACTTACTTATAATCGCTATTATGAACAAATATCTGGTGCTTTTTATTGTATTGATCAGTGCATTTGCCTATGGCTGCAGCAGCGGCGGTTCGAGCAAACCGCTCAATGTCGCGACCGGGCCGGTAATTTCTTCGATTTCGCCGACCAGCGGCGGCTTTGGCACGATGATTACCATCAACGGCAGCAACTTTGGCGTAGTGCAAAGCACCAGTATAGTCAGTTATGCCGGCGTGACGGTTATCCCCAGTTCGTGGTCGAACACTCAGATTGCGCTGGTTCTGCCTGACAATGCGCCCAACAACGGCAACTTCGTCGTCGTTGTCGGCGGTGTCTATTCGAATTCCAGCGTACCTTTCAGCCTCGGCGGGCCGATCATATCTTATATATCACCGTCAACCGGTTCCACCGGCACCGAAGTGACGATCAGCGGCCAGTATTTCGGCACCCAGAACAGCGGCACCTATGTTACTTTCAATTACACAACAGCAACAATCAAAAGCTGGAACAACAACAGCATCACCTGCATAGTGCCAGAATTTTCCAACTCGCAGTCAAACTCGGTTGCGGTCGTAGTATGGCTCGACGCCTACCGTTATTCAAACAGTTACTCTTTCAATATCACACAACCAAGTATCACCAGCGTCAGCCCGAACAGCGATAACATAGGCGCGCCTGTCACAGTAACCGGTCAGGCTTTTGGCAAGACCTGGGGAACCATTACCGTTGATGGTTTGACTGCCCAGATCATCAACTGGTCTGAGACTTCAGTTCAATTTAGAATACCAAGAGTAAACAGTGCCGGTTCAAAAACCCTGACTCTTACCACCGACGGCCGGCAGACCAACAACTCAATCTATGTTGCAGCACCCTCAGTGAGTAAATATTCGCAAGCTACAACTCCCATAAGCAACGGTAGTCGAATGACCATCGAAGGCGACCACTTTGGCGCAGATGGCGACATTTATTTCGAACGTAGCGTAGAGTTAAGAGACTCAGACAATAAAGTCTATTCACCCTTTGTTACATGGGCTGACAAAATACTGTATTTCGACTGGAATGTGCCAAATGATTTGTTCGGCACCAAGACTGTTTATGTAACGATAACTGTCGGCGGTTTAAGCTATACTTTTCAGGTAACTGCCGATTGACAGCATTTTACTGGTTCATCTGTCAGAGAAGTATTTTGCCGTTCAATGCCGGATTATCAGGTTACCAATAAAATAAGGGCGCAGGCAGGCATCCCAAAAGCGTAAACTTCGAGCCAGGCACTGTTGACGCAAAGCCATAGCTATACAACAATGCTTACGCCTGGTGAGAGTTGTAGCGTTGGGATCCTGCCGAGAGCCCTAGTAAGTAGCATACCGAAGGTTGAATCTAGAAAGTCAATTTTGACAAAGCACTTCGCTTCGCTGCGCGCGGAGTGACCGAAAATGGTGCAGGCGT
>CAZMWO010000110.1:0-9392 GCA_964569565.1 uncultured bacterium
TCGTAAAGCTCGTAGATATTGTATTCGCGCGACTTGCCCTTGAGTGAGCAGCGGCGCAGAAAGTTGACGCGCCCTTTGCCCTTAAGCATGCGCATGGTCGAACCCGAAATTATAAGGCCGCTGCTGCTGTCGATCGCTTCATTCTTGAGTCTGGCGGCGAGATTGACCTGGTCGCCGATGACGGTATAGTCGAGTTTACCGCTGTATGAGCCGATTCGCCCGGAAATCACAGTGCCTGAAGCAATGCCGGCATAAATGTCGAGATTCTGCTGATGCATCTCATCGGCCAGCGCCAGCGCGGTTCTGACTGCCCGCAGAGCATGCGACTCGGTCTGCTTTTCACTGTCGCGAAAAACCAGCATCAGAGTATTGTCGATGATCTTGTCGATAGTGCCGCCATGCTGCTTTACCAGCTGATCGCCGCAGGTAATGAAACGGTTGATCAGCTCAACCGTCTGATCCGGTGTGAAGCCTGAAGTTAGTTCAGCATAGTTTCTGAGAGCGGCGAAAATGATGGTAGCTTCAAGATACTCGCCACCCGGCGCCATGTCTCTGGTTTCCGCCGCTTCGATCTCTGAGATGGCGTCTTCTGAAACATAGTCGCGCAGCATGTTGCGCTGCTGCAGTCCTACAACCAGTTCTGCGAACGAGTCGTTCAATCGTTCAAACTCATCGCCGGTCTTCAACTGCAGGTTCCACGCATCGCCGCCGCGAGCGATCTGCTCAGCGCTTCGCGACAGCTGCACAACCGGATCAACGAAGAATTTTTCGAGCAACAGGCTGACCAGATAAAAAACCAGACAGAGATAGGCGACAAGCCCGCCCAGTGCATGCAGATAACCGGATTTTTGCCCCTCATGAGTCGCCAGCGCAATGGCAACATGCGGGATATTGAAGTTGTATCGACTGATAAGGTAGCGGGCATGACCGTTGGCATCGATTTCACTGGTCATGTTAGAGCTTGCCTGCTTTGCCGCGCGTTTGATGCTGGCTTCACTCGTAAATCCGCTGCCGCTCCAGATCCTTCTGGCGCCGGTTCGCTCCACAGGCAGAAATGCATATTTGATGAGATAGTTTCCGTAAGTTTCCGTAAAAGCGTTACCTGCCAGCTCTGTCTGCTGTAGGTACTTTTTGAGAATAGGGCCTGCTTCAAACTTGCTTCCCATAAGACCCATGAATGGCATGGCGGGGTCGTTCTCGTCGTAGAGCTTGATCGTCGAAAACCAGATGACGTTTTGTGTCTGATCGACATAGTAAAACTGGCCATTAGAGCGCATTCCTTCGGCTATCGAAGCATTTTTGACCATGTTGCCGGCTATATAGACGATATCCTGACGCTCTCGATTGGTAATAGGTTCTGGCTCGAGCAGCAGATCCATCGAAAGTTTTGGAATGAAGCTTTCAATAAGGCTGACGGAACTGTTGCTGCTGCCCGGCGATACCCGTTCAGGAAATTCAGCCGACAAGGTTTTGTCGGGTCGATGTACGGCCATGGCAGATATGGGAAGTACGCGTCCGATCTCCGCGAACAGGCGCTGCAGACCTGCGTCATCGTTGAACAGAGAGCGGTCTATCTGTCTGGCATAGTTGATAAAAGTTCGCTCTATGCTCTCCATGTACTGTTTAAGGTCGTTATTTATCTGGGTCAGATTGATTTCTATATGCTGCAACATGTTCAGGCGGGCGAGAAAATCATCATACTGCTGATGCAGATAAAATCCGGTGCTGAGAAACGCGTATGGAAACAGCGAAACCAGCATAACACTTGCGAGAATTCGACGTTTGAAGCTGATATCGAGGTTTATTCCGAAAAGCAGCATGTGGACAAGCTGAATCAATGAGACCACTATCAATAATCTCGCTGCCAGACCAATACCTTGGCGCATTTTCTGGAAGTTGTGCTGAAATCTGTCTTCGGTAATGTGATACTCTATGAACGGAATACTGAAGTCTGGCCCGTTCTGATCGAGTCGTATCCGGCTGTCATGCAGCCAGCTTCTGATAAACCTCTGGTCAGCTGCAACGGTAACGATCATCTTTCCATCTTTTTTCTGCACCCCGCTGAAGAATTCGGCCGGCCGGTCGATGTCTTTTATGATATTCTGCTTTCTGGCTGTCAGCCGGAATTCTGGATACTTCTGCCTGATATGGCGAAAGATGTCAGACCATGCGAGATCGCATCCTCTGACTACGGCAAGGCAACCATGTTGACCAGCCTGTGGGCTTATAAACTCAAACCAGACAAAGAAAATTTCTCCACCGAAATCTACTGAAAAATTTTTCGTAGCCAGCCCTGGTTTAATGAATACCGGAGCGATAGTCTTGAACATCTGCTGTATCTGAAGGGAGTTGCGAACGGCCTCGGAGTCTTCTCCCGGGTCTGCATCAGAGTTGGACAGATATTTGTATTTGAGCAGCGTCTGCACCTGTTTTCGGAAAAGTGCGGCAGGTGGCATCTTCTTTTTCAGGTCTGCCGGGTGTGAACTGCGTATGGTCAAACGGTTGCCGCCTGCATCGAAAAAAATCATCAGCATGGCCTTGCCGAGAATTGTCCTGTTAATGCTGTTTTGCAGTGCGTCGGGATTTTGCTGTTCGCTTGGAAGCTTTATACGTTCAAGCTCTGTGACGCGTGATGTAAGAAAATTTTCGGTCACCAGCAGTTCGCGGCATTCGTCGATTTTCTGGTAAGCTCGATCCAGCTCGCCAGGCGTTGCAAACATCCCATATTCAGCCAGAAAGTAATCCATTGCCAGAAGTGAGCCGACGACAGGCAGAACCAGAACCAGCAGCCATGCAAAAAACAGTGATGGTGCTGATATCTTAATCGTCTTTCTTATTCTGCCAGCCGTTTCAACAGCCATTTGTCAACTCCCAGCTTACGTCGTTGTGGCGTTTCAGATTGAATACGCCGGCAACCGCTGATTGCGTGCTGTTGCAGACCAGTATGCGACTCTGCGTATCTACCGTCGCTGCCTCGAGCTGTGCAGCCTGCTCGGTTATTCTGCCAATAATGGTAAAATCCTTGCGGCCGGTTTCGCTGCCGATACTGCCTGAAACTGCGGTTCCTGTCGAAATGCCGATGCCATTTTCGAGGGGAAACAGTCGTTCTGCTGTCCGCTGTAGATTGAGTTTGTGCAGCTGCTGCCGCATCGCCATGGCGGTAGAACAGGCCCGCCGGGCCGGGCTGTCCAGCCCGGGTTTTGCGTAGAAAACCGCCTGTATCGCGTCTCCGATATATTTGTCGATGACTCCTTGGTTCTCGCTGATTGCCTGCTCCATCGCGGTGAAATAAGTGTTGAGCAGCTCAACGACTTCAGAGGGAGAAAACTTTTCGCTGATGCTGGTGAAGCCTCTTATGTCAGAAGCGACAACGCTGATGTGCACCTCTTCGGTTCTGACAATAGTCATCGCACTTGTGCTTTCGACCTTTTCGACAAGTTTGGCCGAAACGAGCCGCTTGATCATCTCGCGTTGGCGCAGTGCAGCCGACATCTTATTGAATGCCGAAGTCATCTGACTGAACTCATCTGCCGAAAATTTTTCGATGATTACACCGTATTCTTCCTGGCCGAGTCTCTGAATTCCTTCAGAAAATATGTTGACCGGTTTGATGATGAATTCGGCGAAAAGCAGTGACAAAACCATTGTAAGCAATATTGCATAGCCGGTCAGAACCGGAAAAATCATGCCTACGGCAAGTTGCCCTATGCCTTTGCCTCGGCTCTGCCCGATCGCAGCAAACATCGCTGCTCGCTGCGGCCTGATGCTCCAGGCATTGGTTTTGATAGATTTTCCGCTGTGAATGATTCGACTGCCTGAGTCTTTCACCTGTAGCAGCCAGCGGAAAATCTCCAGCATTTCTTCATTGAGCAGAGAGTTCGACGGCCAGGCATACATATCTTCTTTGTAATGCCGGCGCAGCCTTGCTGCTAGCTCGATGTCGCAGTAGGGGTCAGATCTGGCAAACCACTTCTGACTGTTTTGGTCAAACACGCTGAGATATGCATGAGTGAAAATACTTCCATCTATTGCACGCGGAAAAGCCAGCAGGTAGTTACCGGCTCTGGTCTGTGTAATTATGGTAGCTGCCCTGCTTGTATCGAGGGTGTGTGAGATTTCCTGCTGAAGGGTTGCTTCATGTGGTAATCGTGATTCTTCTCGCTGCGGGGTAATAAAGTCTTCTGACAAGCCAAGCGCCAGAGTGTCAGAAAGCATGTTGCCTCTTTTGCTTAGCAGACCCAGATTGGCGAAATATTTCGGCAGAATTATGTCGATCAGCTTGTGCGAATCTCTATCCTCGTTTTCCAGACTGGGCGAATAGTGAATGATTGCACCATTTTGGGCCAGTATGCTGTGTCGCCCGGAAAGGTGGCGCAGCCACTGCATGCTTTTGTCGTAAGGCCTTCTCAACATTTTTATCTGATTGAGTTCTTTGCCTTCATACTCTTCCAGACGGCGTTTGATTTCAAGCATTGCCAACTGTTGCGATTTTCATTCTCTTCATCATATTGAAGGAACTCGTTGATCAGTTCGCGAGTTTTTTCGATTACATGGTTTTCGATAACACGGTCAGAACCCTTGAGGCTGATAAAGGTCAGCAGACCGGTACCGACAACTGGAATGAGAATTATGACGGCTAGAAGCAGCAGAAGTTTTTGCCTGATACTCGATCGCAGGCTCATACCAAAAAGCCAGTAATGCATGGCAGACATGGCATAAAATAGCAAAAGCGCACCGGACAGTAGTCGAAATGCCCGCCTGGCGTTTCTGAATTCGATGATTTCCTTTGGCCGAGATGCTCTCAGGCATAAATGGTATTCATCGATGTTTGCTGGAACTTTTTTTTTCGATAATCGTTGATAAAAGAAAAAATGGCTCCAAAAAGCAGTTGGCGGGCGGTCGAAGAATTCAAGACCGCCATCGTTCGACTGAAAGCCTGACCTGGTCTGAGCCAGACGAACCAGCTTAACTTCGATTTCTTCTGAGCTTCTTTGCAAAGCGGTGTGTAATATCTCGCCCGGCTCGATGCTTTTCTGAAGAATACCGATATTATAGCCGCCGTGCAGGCTGTTTCTGCTGATGCAGTTATAACCGTAATAAAACAGCAGCTGCCTGCCAAAGTAGTCGGTAAACTTTTCGATAACTGTATCATGCGGCAGCACTATCTCATTGTAGCGGTTGAGATAGCGAAAATTCATCATAGACGAGTTCTCATAACCATATTGTTGAAGCTTGAGCAGGTTCGGCAATTTCAGCCTTTCCGGCCAGTCACGCTGGTAATACTGCTCGTATAGCCTGGCACTGACAGTTATCAGCTCATAAGCCATTATCGAGGCGAGATTGTCTGGCTCAGGGCACTGTCTGAGCAGTTCCGGGTCGAACAGATAATGAATATCTGAGAATTGCGGTGTTGCTACGGTAATGTAGAGCGGGTCGAGTCTGAGATCGCGCAAAGCCTTCTGTAGCCTTAATGGCAGCCGTTCATCTAATATGTCTCTGCCAAAATCTCGATCAGGCTTCATTTTTATCAGATTCTGATGAACTTCTGGCATTACATTGCCGTGTGCTTTTCTGATTGTCTCTCTTACGTAGGCGGCCGGCGTCAGCAACTCTTTCACGCGTTCGCTTTCCTGCAGCAGTTTTTCACGCAAAAGGCCCATCGCCGAATCTTCGCTTCTATGCAGAGCGGTTTCGAGAAGATTGTTGAAAAACCACAGAGGTGTTGCCAGCACGATCAGGCCGGCCAGCAGAAGGATAAGCAGTCTTATGTTGCCAGAGTCTCTCAAAGTTTCTCGGTAGCCAGTCTGGTGACCAGCATACGCTCATTGCCGCTCAAATAGAGCTTGTCGGAGCTTACTCCGATATAATCGCTGCCAAAAAAATCGAACAACGAGCCCTTTATTGTGAGCTCCGGCAGTCGTCCCAGCAGTTTAACACCGTCGGTCAGATACGAAACCTGCACCGGAGTCGCGAATTTGCCGTCTGGCGTAAAATCGCCACCACTGGCAACTGCGACCAGTATGCCGCGGCCCCCTGGCAGCAGTTCTGAAAGAACTTTGCCGGAATGTTGAATTTCCATGTTGCAGCCGCCGAGCGAGGGCACGCTGTCGTAGGCGCCGTCAGCACAGGCGGTGTGGTCGAAACCGTAGCGCTTTGCCGTTCGTTTGTCGGTATATGGGCGCAGAATCACGCCATCTTTGATCAGCCAACGACGCTCGTCAGCGCAGATTGCGCCTTCCATGTCAAAGCGCGGTCCGAAGGTTTCGATCGGGTCGTTTTCGAGCGCAACGTTGAAATTGTCGGCGAATACCTTCTGGCCAAACTTCTGCTGCAGCAGTGAAGCCTTGTTGCCGACAATTTTGCCGTTGAGGTCACGCTGAAAAAGCCTGGTCAAAGCTGACTGGTGAATTATCACCGGCAGGTCGCCCGCGGGCAGTTCGACTTTATTGTTATAGGCATCGATGATTGCCGAAGTCGCTTCTATAACCCTTTCAGGCTCTAATCTGCGGTCGACGACGCCGAAAAAAGTGTCCATGATGCCGGTCGAAGAACTGCTTTTGAGCGCAAAACTCCAGCTGATATAACTGTCGTTGTGACTCAGCGACAACCCGGCATCGTTCGACAGACTGAGACTGATGTTGCTGTAATTGACCTTGTTACCTACCGCAAAATCAGGGTGTCGGCGCTTGAGCTCGGCCAGAACTTTTTCGGCAGCCTCGCTGATCTGCAGGTCGCTGAGGCTCAACTCATTCAGGCGATCGTGCAACTGCCGGTTGCTGCAGGCCTCAACCGGATATTCTACCCCGTATTCAAGTGCATTTTCGGCGCGGACAAAAAGCTCTTCATCCTTCACCTCGCCAAGTCCGCCGGCTACGCCGATTTTGCCGTTCTTTATCACCCGGCATCCGGTCTTTTGTATGTTTTTACGCCTGATCGCACTGATCGAGTTCTGAACAATGCTCAACGATGTCTGCTTAACCTGTTGAACGATTTTTTCGCGCATCTCTGGCCTCCTATTGAACGTTGATCTGGTTGACCCGCACATAGGGGCCGCCAAAGCTGACAGGCAGCGGATATTGCTCCATCTTGCCGCAACCGCCGCCGACGAAACTCAGTATCTCAAGCTTGTCTGACACTGCGTCGATATGATTGAGAGTCTGCATGACATTGCCGGTGATTACCGAAAACCGCACCGGTCTGGTGATCTTGCCGTCTTCGATCAGATAGGCCATCGAAGGCGCCAGTGTAAAGGTCGACATGCCCGACCCATGTTTTACCGAATCGATGAAGATGCCGCGGCTGACACCGGCAAACAGCTGGTCTTTACTGAGTTGGCCAGGTTCGATAAAGGTCGCGGTCATGCGCACGATCGGCTCGAATTCGAAGCCTATGGAACGGGCGTTCCCGGTTACTGCTTCGTCGAGATCGGCTGCGGTAATGCTGCTGTGCAGACGGCCACGCAGAATGCCTTTTTCGATCAGCGCAGTTCGTTTCGCCTGTGTACCTTCATCATCGAACGGGGTATACCCGCTACCGGCAAGATTGCCGTCGTCGATGATGCTGAGCTGTTCAGAGCCGACTTTTTTGCCAAGCTGCCACTCCTTGAGCATCGCTGCATCGCCGATCATGAAGTCAGCTTCGCTCTTGTGGCCAAAGCTTTCATGCGCAAAAATGCCTGCTGCCAGCGGCGAAAGAATGACCGTATAAACACCGCCTTCAATGTTTTCAGCCCGGTGAAAATAGTCGCGCGCCTGTTCGATATACTTTTTCGCTTCGGCGTGCAGCTGTTTTAACTGATCAAAACCGGTTTCGGCCTTGCACCAGGTTTCGCTGAAGACGTTGGCGCCACTGCCGAAGCGCACACCAAGCCGCAGGCCAGCGGTCTGGGTGTCAAATTTCAGCCCACTATCAGCGGTTGACAGGCTTGAATAAAACTCTTTGCTGATATGGCTGTCGCTGTAAGAGGCTGACCAGTGCGTGATTTCCTGGTCGTCCTGCACGAGACCGGCATAAGATTCGAGCAGCACAATTTTGTCTTTCAGGCCTGTTTTTGCGACTGACTGCCCGGCAAATTTGCAGAAATCGCCGACGTTTTTTTC
Organism: uncultured bacterium; assembly: GCA_964569565.1. GTDB lineage: Bacteria > Muiribacteriota > Ozemobacteria > Ozemobacterales > Ozemobacteraceae > Rifleibacterium. The sequence continues at coordinate 8,100 of CAZMWO010000110.1, forward strand.
CATTCTGGTGGTCAGTCTGGCAATTGCCTGTGCGTCAGGCTTTTCGGCCAGCCTGGCCAGTTGAGACAGCTCAAGATTTACCGAGGAAATCGCCGTGGTAGAGGCGTAAAACCAGCGTCTCCCATCATAGAGTCTGATAAAGGCGCCGGTATCAGACTTTTCCTTGACCTCTTCAAGTCTTCCCATTTCAATGCGGATCAGAGAGCGATAAATCCTCTCGATACGCACGTCTGAGTAAAAACCTTCTGGAAATTCGAACATGGCAGTCTCCTGTCGTGGCGCCTCAAAATAGCCGTAAATACGTCAGCCCGGCCTGAAAACGCTCAGAATTTTAAAGAATACTACATAACAGCCGAATGTCACGCCTGAACTGGCCAGCAGCGCGGCTGGATACGACCAGTCTTTTTTAAGCAGAACAGGCAGAGAGAGAAAAAATGCCAGCGAAGGCAGCACCATAAGCATAATGTCACCAGCCAGCTGTGCGGTTTTTTCCTTGCTGCCGGTTTCGTAAAAAAACCAGGTCAATGCCAGGATGCTGGTTACTGGCAGCGCAGCGAGAACTGCACCGGCATACTGGTTGCGCTTGCCGGCTTCGCTTATGCCTACAACCAGCAGTGCGGTGACGATGATTTTGAAGAAGTATTGCATTTGTCGCATTTTAACATTACTCTGACACAGTGGCAAACAAGAACAGGATTAGATGATGGACATAGTTCGTTACAGTTGTCTCGAAAACGTTCACGAAAAGCGTGAGATCGTTTTGCTCAAGGCTTTTCCCTGCCGCTGGGGTCGCTGTAGTTTCTGCGATTACATTCATGACAACAGCGAAGACGAGCAGGCCATGAATGTGACCAACCGCGAAGTAATCGGCAAAATTACCGGCAGATATGGCGTTCTGCAGGTGATAAATTCGGGCAGCTGCTTTGAAATACCGCAGGCTTCTTTGCAGCTGGTCAAAGAAACGGTCGATCGACTGCAGATTCGCAAACTCTATCTCGAAGCCTGGTGGGGCTATCGTTATCGCCTCGATGAAATGCACGAACTGTTTGGCATTCCGATAGTTTTTATAACCGGTGTCGAGACTTTTGACGAGCACTTTCGCAATAATGTTCTCAAAAAAGGTTTTGAATACAATTCGGTTGCAGAAATCAAACGATTCTTTCAGTCAATTTGCCTGATGATCGGCATTAAAGGCCAGACCAGAGAGATGATCGCAAAAGACATAAAAATTCTGCTCGATAACTTCGAATACGGCACAATCAACCTTTATGTGAATAATACCACCGGTATCGA
>CAZMWO010000111.1:0-9388 GCA_964569565.1 uncultured bacterium
GGTCAAACAGGCCATTTCCCTGCATGTAGCGGGTCATTACCCGGTAAGCCAGATCGACTCTCGCGAGCTGATCCTTGAAGTTGATCGCATCAGCCTTTACCACGAGGTTGCGATTGAATTTCCATTCGTCGTCAAAAGCCATTTTCAGCTGGCCGGCCACGTGCCTGCCCTGCATCAGAACGTCTGAGTCGTTGTAAACTATGTCGTTTTCGCCATTCTGGGCAAAATAATCGGCACCGATGTTGCGGCCACCGATGATAGAAACCAGGCCGTCGCAGATAATGATCTTGTCATGGTTGGAAGCGACGATCTTCTTAAAGTCGCCGAAGACCGAAACAAGCGACTTGCGGATCGAGTTGTAGAGCTTGATCTGAACGTTGGGAAAAGCAGCAAGCTCTTCAACCTTGTCAGGCATCTTGCTCATATAAGGCATGCGATAGACACGACCGTCGACCATCAGGCGGATTCTTACGCCCTGTCTGGCTTTTTTGAGCAGCAGACCGAGAAAAGCCTGGCCGAAGATATCTTTGTCGATAATGAAGTAAGTGCAGTCGATGGTTTCGCGGGCCTCTTCGACCATCTTCCAGCGGCTGTACAGCGCCTCGTCATTGGCAGTAATGAGCCTGATGCGGGTCTGGGCATATGACCTGTCGACCTTGATGCCCTCGAATACCTCTCTGAGGCTGAGATTATCGGGAAAAGGCCGGTATGCTGCCGCAAAAACAGAGCCGCTCAGAATACAAAAGACCGCGAGAAGACAAAACACTAACCTGATATTCTTCTTCATACGTAACTCCTTATCGAGTCTATCCTTTTAATTCTAGTTTTTTTGACGCCAGGTGTAAAGATGTATTCTGCCGTTAAATCAGACCAGTGGTTGAAAGGCTTAAAAAATGCGGTTCCGGGCGCGTACAACTTGTTATCTGCTTATCGAAGATATACAATGAGTGCAGAAGTTAACCAAGGAGAATCCGCGTGCGCAAACTCATACTTGTCGTCTGCCTGATACTGACAGCCTGCCTGGCGCCGGCTAATGCCTGCGATGTAAGCCTTTTTGCTCTGGTCGCGGGCAACAGCCCAAACAGCGCCTTTGCCGAAAAGCTGACCGGCCTGGTAGGTCTCGGCAAAACGGTTGCCAAAAATTCTCAGGACACTTCAGCTTTGCCCGGACATTTGCAAAAGCTTATGTCCGGCTGGATAGAGTTCAGCAACACCTACCTGGTCAACCCGCCGGAATGGGCAAAGAACGACACGGCCTGGAAGACGAAGTTCGATGAACTGACCGATCTCATCGGCAGTATCCGAAAAAACCTGTCAAGTCAGCAACCAGACCAGCCGAAGGCTCACTACGAGATACAAAAGTTCGCGCGACGCCTTACCACGCTGTATGACGGTCTGCAGATGGACGAACTCGCCCGTCTGCTGCTTGAAGTAAGCATACACATCGATCATGTCTGGGATGCCTGGTGGAAAAAGGAGCCGAAGATGCTTCTCCAGACCACAGAAAATTTAAGTGCGGTATGTCGCATCCTGGTCAGAAAACTCGATGAGTCAACAGTAAAAATGTTTGAAAACATAGTACATCGCGCCGAAGAACTTCAAAAAATGGCGGCGAAAGAAGATGTCTTTGCCGGCAAATCATTTGAATTCATGCTCAACATGACCGAAAACGAGTTTGCCAGCTTCAACGACGCCCGCAAAGAAAAAGCTGCAGCCGACAAAAAGTAACCCATAATCATAGAATAACGCCATTCAGGCTTATGCGCATACTTCAGATCATCAATGCTTTAACGCTGGGCGGCGCCCAGTTTATCCTGCTCGACCTCGCACGACATGCCCGCGACGAAGGTTGTGAGGTCGAAATCGCCTGTTTCCGTGACGGCCCGATTGGCAGGATATTGCGTCAGGAAGGCTTCAGTGTACATATTCTTGGCGAAAGCAATCTCGACATTCCTGCATTCTTGCGGCTGACTGGTATTCTGAAGAGATTCCGGCCCGACATCGTTCATTCGCACCTTTTCCGGGCAACCTTCTGGGCACGCATCTGCTGCTGGCTGCCACAGCACATCAAGCTGATAACATCGATACATGGCTGCGAAAGCGCGCCTTTTCATTACCTCGAGCGGCTGCTCAGCAACTTTTCCAATGCTCTGGTTTTCCCGAGCAGGTTTTTGCGTGACTGGTATGTCAAAAACATCAGGCCGCGAAAAAGTGAAGAGTGCTGCGTTATTTATCCTGGCGTTAACATTTCTGAACCTGAGCCATCAAGCCAGACCGGCGCAACCGTACGCATCGGGACCCTGTCACGTCTGCATCCGGTTAAAGGAATCGACCGCCTGATCGAAGCCTGCAGAAAACTCAAACAGAAGCAGATCGCATTTGAGCTGGTGATTGGTGGCGACGGGCGCCACCGCCAGGAACTCACCGAACTCGTGAGAAAGCTCGAAATAGAAGATCGTTGCCGGTTCTGCGGCGAGATTTCCGACCGGCAGAGTTTTCTTGGCCAGCTCGACGTCTTTGTCGCACCATCGCGGCAGGAAGCCTTTGGCATACATGTCTGCGAAGCTATGGAGCGCGGCCTGCCGGTTGTCGGTGCGCGGGTTGGCGGCATACCTGAACTGATCGAACACGAACACACCGGACTTTTATTCGACCCCGACTGCCCTGACAATCTGGCACAGGCGCTCGAAAAGCTGGCAAACTGCCCGGAAACAAGAATTGTCATGGGTAATAACGGCCGCCGGCGTGTCGAGAATATTTTTGACCGAAAAACAGCTCTGGCCGCTCACCTTGAACTTTTCCGCCGGATCGGGGCAGACCGGCGCCATGCTCACTTCGCGGTCTCTTCCGGCGAGCTTGGCGGCGGTGAAAGGGTAGCTCTCGGGCTTATCAGATCACTCATGGCCCGCGGCTGGCAGGTCAGTGCCACCTGTTCAGGTGAACCGCTGGCAACTGCAGTTGCAGAAACCGGGGCTGAGGTGTCTGTCGGCAACATGCGCGGCGGCGGCCTTTTCTTTGCCTTGAGGTTTCTGGCGACACTTTGCCGGCTTCGCCCCGGCGTCATCAGTTCGCACCTCAACCGTGCCAGTCTCATTGCCGGCCTGCTCGGCAGGCTTTGCCACATACCGGTCGTCTCGCACATCCATGGCCTGAACAGACAGAGCTATTACCGTTTCAGCGATTGCCTGATCGCTGTTTCAAATGCGGTTAAAGAGCATGTTATCGCCCAGAATGATGGTATCGCGAATATCAGAGTCATCAGCAACCGCATCGACAAACCGGCGCTTTCACCCAGAACGGAGGCCGGCCGACCGCTTCGGCTGGTTATCACCGCAAAACTGCACAAAAACAAGGGGCACATGTGGGCTCTCGAAGCAATTGCGAACAATCTCGCGCGCATCGGTGACATTCGAATCGATATACTGGGCGAAGGGCCTGAGCGCAGCGCGCTCGAACAATACTGCCGAAGCAGCAGACTTGCCGGACACGTGTTTTTTCATGGATTTGTCAACGACCCCGAGTCTTTATACGAAAACATCGACATCGCCATGCTGCCCTCTCTGGGCGAAGGAATACCACTCAGCCTGCTCGAAGCCATGCGTTGGGGCATACCCTGCGTCGCAACCAGCATCGGCGGCATTCCTGAAATTGTCGAAGACGGCAAGAATGGCGTGCTGGTAGAACCCGGCAACGAAGAGGCTCTCGTCAATGCCATTCTTCAGATCCGTGCCGACTATGCAAGATTCAGCGCCGCTGCTGTCGAGCATTTCAAAATCATCAACAATTATTCAGAAATGGTTGATGAATTCGAAAATCTGCTGCTGCAGACCATGAGGCAAAAGCGGTGACCAGAACCCTTTTCATATCACCGGCAGCCTACGAGGCCCTGCATCAGCGCCATCAGTCGCTGGCAGGCGAGCTTGCCAGACGCGGCCGGCCGGTGATTTTTGTGAACCCTCTCAAAACAGGCGGATACAGCTGCAAAACCAGAACGGTTGCAGAAAATCTTGAGGTCGTGCAGCTGCGCATTCCCTTCAAAAGCGTTTCATATCCGGCCATACAGATGCTCGCCGTCAGGTTTGCCTTGATGCTGCTCAGAGCTGGTCTACGCATCGTGCCGGCCACCACGATGCTGTGGATAAGCGAACCATCGCTGGCCTGGCTGACCGGGCAACGCTGGCAGACAATCATCTATGACCGCTGCGACCTGCATGGCGCCTTTCCCGGCCAGAACCGGCAGGCGTGGCAACAATACGAAAAAATGCTGTTCAGCCGGGCTGATCTGATCAGCTGCTCTCACCCCTATCTGCAAAACACACTGCCGCAAGGCGCCCGACTGAAATCCGTTCTGGCCGGCAACGCCAGCGCCGGCGTCTTTTTTTCACAAAAAAACCGCATGGGCACGGGCAACAAACCGCTCAAGCTGGTATCAGCCGGTGCCCACCACGAATGGGTCGATTTCGCCTGGCTGAAAATGTTGTGCTCGCAGGCAGAAGTCGAACTGAATCTTGCCGGCACCGGCCGCGGCAGAGAATACGAAGAGCTTCGCCAGGCACCAGGCGTAATAGATCATGGCAAGCTTTCACAGCTGGAGCTGGCTGATTTACTGAAGAGTTGTGATGCGGGTCTGGTTCCGTTCAGGGACATAGAGCTTATCCGCGGCGTTGACCCGGTAAAGGCTTATGAATATGCCGCCAGCGGCCTGGAAGTATGGGCACCACCAGTCGATGCACTGCGCGCCAACTCTTTGATATCAAGATTCATTGCGAATGTTGATGATCTCAGCTGCGCAATCGCAGAGACAGCTGCGCCGAAACCGGGGCCGGCGCTGGCGGTCGCACAATGGTCAGAAAGGTTGCAGACAATCCTTGACAGACTCGACGATTTGCAGTCAGATTAGATTATGAAAATTTTACTCTGCGGCTTTTTTGGCGAAGGCAATCTCGGCGACGAAACCATTCTCGGGGCCATCCGGGAACAGCTGCCCGACAATTGCAGCCTGACCGTCACCAGCGGGCGACACATGCTTTATGGCGGGCTCGCTATACGGCGGCGCGGGCTGCTCGCATGGCCGGCATTTTTGCAGGCCGCCTTCGAAAACAGGGTGGCGATATTTTCCGGCGGACTGTTGCAGGACTGGTCATTCGAAGGCGTCACCTTCTTTGCGCTGCGCATGATTGCAGCCAGTACTCTGCGCTGCGAACCGGCACTGTGGGGTGCCGGCATCGGCCCGTTGCGCAGCCCCGGCAGTAAAAAACTGGCAGCGCGTGCTTTAAAACGGGTTAAAACAGCCTGGTTGCGCGACAGCAAGTCACTTCAGCTTTTCAATGAACTGACCGGAACTCCTGCCGCAGACGGAACCGACTGGAGCTGGCATTTTCCGGTAACTGCCAGTCCCGAGCGCGAGAATGCGCCGATGGCGATTAATCTTCGCCAGTGGAATAACGAAGACTGGCGGAATCAGGTTGCACATCAGCTGCGACACAGCCAACGTCAGATTGTCGGGCTGGCGGCGCGGCGCAGCGATATTGACGCAATACGCGAACTCGCCCCGACAGCTTCAATAATGCATCCTGCCACCTTCAGCGAGTTTGCCGAAAGCTGCCGTAATTTTTCGCTCGGGCTGGCCATGCGCTACCACGCTGCTCTGGCCATGCTGCGCGCCGGACTGCCGGTCAAACTGACAGCCTACGACGACAAGGTCAGCGAACTCGCGCGCGCGGCCGAAGTGCTTACCATCGCCCAGAACCAGATAAGTGGTTTCAAAACTGCCTCCCCACAATTCATCAGCTGCCAGCAGCAGAAGTTTACAGTCATGCAGAACGCGTTTTCCGGCTGGATAAAGGAAATCAACGCCGGCCGGCAGCGATGAAAAAACTGCTGCAGAGTATTTATCACGCCCTGACGTTCAGCGAGCGCCGGTTTTTCGAGATTTTCAGTTTTCTGATCTATCGCCCGCGGGCGCGGGTAATCTCGGTCGGCAACCTCAGCATGGGCGGAACCGGAAAAACCCCGGTGCTTTTCGAACTGATCGAAGAACTGCGACATAGCCACAATATCTGCGTGCTGAGCCGAGGTTATCGCAGCCCCTGGGAACGCAGTTTCTACCATCTCCAGGGAAAAGGCCCGCATCCGGCTGGACTTACTGACGAAGCACTGCTGTTGAACCGCAGGTTTCCAGAGATTCCCGTTCTGCTGGGAAAAAATCGTCACCACGCCGCCATAGTAGCTGAACAGCGCCTGCGGCCCGATATTATTCTGCTCGACGATGGCTTTCAGTATCGCCGCCTGCGCAAAGACGTAGAGCTGCTGCTCTGGGATGCCATGTCAGACCCGGATGAAGCACAACTGCTGCCGGCCGGGCGTCTGCGCGAACCAATTTTACGATTACGTTCCGCTCATGCCATTCTGCTGACCCGCTGCGAGTCGGTAAGTGAAAAAAAAATCGACTTCTGGAAGAACTGGCTCAACGCAAAGGCCCCGGGCGTGCCGGTCATAAGAGTTAATACATACTGTGAAGGCCTGTTCGACCATCATGGCAGCAGATTGTCAGCAAACGTGGCCAGCACGGAAATTCTGGCTTTCTCGGCCATCGGCCGGCCACAGTCATTTTACGCGCAACTCGAACAGCTCGGCTGCCATATCAGCGAACGGGCTGAATTCAGAGACCATCATCGATTCAGCGATGATGAACTGCAGCAACTTGGCCGCCGCGCCAGAGATAAAAAACTGCGGCCCGTCTGCACCGAAAAAGACTTCTGCAAAATCAGCCATGAAATGGCTGAAAACCTCGGGCTGGCCGTATTAAAAATAAGAACGCGTCCGGCTTCGCAGCGCAGTTTTACGGCTGAACTGGCGGCGGCTGGCATTCTTCTGCAACCAGCGGTGGCGCCAGAGGCCATCTTCGCCGGATAGCCCGACATATAGCAAACGCCAGAAGACTGCCGATCAACCAGCCGGCCGCAACATCCAGCGGAAAGTGAACCCCGACATAAATGCGTGAATAACCTACCAGAAAGGCAATTACGATAAAGGGCAGACCAGCCTTTAAACCGCACATGATAACTACGGCGGCGGCAAAAGCAGCCGTGTTGGCAGCATGATTCGATGGAAAAGACTTGCTGGTCTTAATCGGCAGCAGCAGCCGGCAATTGAAGTCCGTCGCCTGCGCCAGGGCGCATGGCCTGAGACGACCGACTGACTTTTTGATGAGCTGACCGCAGATCAGATCGGTGGAAACCACTGAAATCAGTAGCGCCAGTGCCACTATTCTTAACTGTCGGCGGCCGGAAAAAAGCATCGCCAGCCAGGCAATCACTATTAGCGGCATCCAGTTTTTTGCATCGGTGATAAATGGCATGAACCAGTCTAAAAAGCCGTTGGTCAAGCTGCCATTCAGCAGCTGAAACAAGCTGTGATCCAAAGTTAATAAGAAGTCCATATTCTATCTGCCTGGCAATACACTAGTAATCTTCTTTGTAGGTAGTCTCCAGGTTGTCGAAGCGCGCAAAATTCGGGTTGAAAGCGAGATCCACACTGCCAACCGGGCCGTTGCGCTGTTTGGCAATTATCACTTCGCCGATGCCCTTTTTGTCGCCTTTCGGGTTGTAGTATTCATCGCGGTAAAGAAAGAGAACGACGTCAGCATCCTGCTCGATAGCGCCGGATTCACGCAGGTCAGAAAGCATCGGGCGCTTGTCGGTTCGGCCTTCTACCGCGCGCGACAGCTGGGAAAGGCACATTACCGGAACATTCAGTTCACGCGCCAGGCCCTTGAGACTACGCGATATCGCTGAAACTTCCTGTTGCCGGCTCTCAGGCTTTTCTGTGCCCGACCATGAAATCAGCTGGAGATAGTCGATGATAACCATGCCGATTTTGTCCTGGGCAAAGGCGCGGCGCGCTTTACCACGAATGTCTAGCAGACTGGCGTTGGCTGTATCATCTATCAGCATAGGGGTCTCTTCAATTCGCCCGGCCGTAATCGTCAGCTTCATCCAGTCTTCGTCGCCGAGATAACCGCGACGAACTTTCTGCCCGTCGATGCGGGCTTCAGAGCACAACAGACGGGTTACCAGCTGTTTATGCGACATTTCCAGCGAAAACAGCATAACCGGTTTCTGGGTCTGATAGGCGGCGTATTGTGCTACATTCAGACAGAATGCGGTTTTTCCCATAGATGGACGGGCCGCCAGAATGATAAGATCGGAATTCTGAAACCCGGCAGTATATTCGTCAAGTTTGGAAAACCCGCTGGGAATACCGGTTACCGCCTGCTTATTCTCATACAGGCTTTCAAGATAGCTGAAGGTCGGCCGCACCAGGTCTTTAACCCGCATATATGGGCGGGTAAGCTTGAACTGGCTGAGCTGCAGAACTTTACGTTCAGCATCGTCAATAAGCTGCTCGGCTATTGACTGCGGATCGTAGGCACTGTTGGAAATTTCGCCGGATAGAAGAATAAGGCGACGCAACATCGACTTTTCCTTGACGATTTTCGCGTAATGCTCGGCATTGCGCGGGGTCGGCACCACGTTGAGCAGTTGCGACAGATAACTGACGCCGCCAACTTCGGCCAGACGGTCTTTTACTTTGAGTTCTTCCTGGAGAGTGATCAGATCACAGGGGCGCTGCGCTGCATAAAGATCGACGAGCGCCTGAAAAATGTGGCGATGCGAGCTCTGATAAAAATCGACCGCCTCAACAATTTCCATGGCGATAACAACAGCATCTTCGCTCAACATCATCGAACCGAGAGCGCACTGCTCAGCCTCGAGACTGTGCGGCGGCACCTTCTGAAAACCCTCTGTCATAAAGCTCTCTCCATTACAGAAATTCGGTCTGGGTACGCAGTTTTACAATACAACAGACTCTACGACAAAATGTGACGTTCAGTCGTCACCGGCACTGATAATTTTGCCTTGTGACTTCAAGAAAAAGGTAGTGAACGGCGCAAAGCCGCTCACTACCCTGCTTTAAAGTTCAGATCAGTCCTGCTGCTTCTCTTCGGGAACGACGACCACTTTCATGTGGGCCTTGACTTCACCGGTGAACCGTATGGTTACAGCGTGTTCGCCGACTTCTTTGATGTGGTCAGCAACGACGAGCTTCTTGTCGATATCGACATTGGCGCTCTTCTTGATTTCAGAAACCAGTTCGGTGCTGGTTACTGAACCGAACAGGCGGCCCTTGTCGCCGGCTTTGCGGGTGATCTTGATGACCAGACCTTCGATTTTGCCGGCCATATCGAGATAAGCCTGCTTTTCGCGCACAGCCTGCTTTTCCCATGAGGTCTTCATGAGCTGCAGATGTTTCTTGGCGCCTTCAGTGGCGGGGATCGCAAAATTTCTCGGGAACAGGAAATTTCGGGCATAACCTTCGGCGACGT
>CAZMWO010000112.1:0-9361 GCA_964569565.1 uncultured bacterium
GAGCTCGTCATAGGAGTCTTCAGGGCGGCAGAACTTTACCAGTTCGACTTTGTCGAACTGATGCTGCCGGATCAGGCCTCGTGTATCGCGCCCGTAGCTGCCGGCTTCGCTTCTGAAACATGGCGTATAAGCGGCGTAGCTGATGGTAAGATCGGATTCCTTAAGAATTTCACCGGCATAAAGGTTGGTTACCGGCACTTCAGCCGTGGGAATCAGGTAATAATCATAGCCCTGCAGCTTGAAAAGATCCTGTTCAAACTTTGGCAACTGGCCGGTGCCACGCATAGAAGTGGCGTTTACTATGAAGGGCGGCAGAATTTCGCGATAGCCATGTTTCTGCGTGTGGGTATCGAGCATGAATTGTATCAATGCCCGCTCCAGTCTGGCTCCGGCGCCTGTCAGCACAGAGAATCTGGCGCCGGTAAGCTTGGTAGCCCGGTCGAGGTCGAGAATCCCCAGAGCAGTGCCAAGATCGACATGGTCTTTGACCGCAAACGAATAGTTTCCTGGTTGGCCGAACCTGCGAATTTCGGCATTGGCCCTCTCATCGCAACCGAGCGGGGTAGATGCATGCGGCAGGTTTGGGATGCCAAGCAGAATTTCATTCATCTCCTGATCGAGATCATCGACGGTCTTTTCGAGCTCTTTGATCTGAGCGCCAACTTGCTTCATACCGGCAAATAGTTCCTCAGCCGGCTCCTTGTGAGCTTTGCGCCGGGCAATCTCCTTGTTGACGTTGTTGCGTTCGGCTTGCAGGGCTTCCATTTTTCCGATTGCCCCGCGACGCTGAATATCAATTTTTTCAAGCGGTTCGAGCTTTTCAATATATACTGCAGCAGCATTGGCGAGAAATGCTTCAAGAATTTTTTCAGGAGTCTTCGGGTCGCCGGCGGCCTGAAGAATTTTCTGGTTCGTCGGGTGCGCGGCTGACGCTTCGCCGCGTTTGACCATGGCAGCCTTGAACAGTTCGGGATTGGCGCGGATCCATCTGATATCTAACATTCTGTAACTTATGCCTCCTGACTTGAGCTTTCGCGCTGTAGAATACTCTTTTCGCCTCTCAGATGCAATAGTCTGACAGCAAAAAGCCGCCACCGGGAGTTTTTACCGGCGGCGGCCTTATCAGAGATGATCTGTCAGAGCATCGGCCTGACCTGATTTGCCTTGAAATGCCCAAAAGCCTTGAGAGCTTCGGCAATGATATGAATGCTGCGCCGCATCTTCTCTGGCGAAACGACGAGGGCGATACGAATCTCATTGGTTCCCCGGCCGGGTGTCAGATAAAAGCTGGCAGCCGGAGTTACCGCTACCGTTTCATTGCCGATATTGAATCTCTCGAGCACAAAATGGCTGAATTCGGTAATATCTTCGAATGCAGGGAACTTAAGCATTACGTAGAAAGCTCCCGAAGGCTTTGGCGCAATAACGTCGGGCAGGTATTCCCTGACCGCTGCAATAGTCGCTTCGAGCCGCTCGCGATAAACCTGCCGCATATCTTCGAGATATGAGGGCTGCGACAATATCGCGTCATAAGCACCGGCCACCCCATACTGCATGATGTCGGAAACGCAGGCTGTGGTATGGGCTACAACCAGCGCAAGTTTTTCGAGAATCGGCTGTCTCGCCACGGCAAAACCGATACGAACGCCGCATAAAGAAAACGTCTTGCTCGCCGAATCGATCATGATAATAGCGTTTTTAAGTTTTTCGTTCATCGCGTCATTGCCAAAATCAACCTGCAGAACGCTGAAGGCCTCTTCATCGCTGAGCGTCATTTCACGATAGACTTCGTCGCTGATGATGAAAAGATTATGTTCGATGCAGATGCGGGCAAGCCGTTCAACTTCTTCGGCAGAATATATTTTGCCGGAAGGGTTATTCGGGCTGTTGAAAATAATTGCGCGAGTGCGCGGCGTGATCAGTTTTTCGATCTCTTCGGCCGGCGGCAGTGCAAAATCGTCTTCGGCGCGGGTAGGTATCGCACGCAGGGTTCCCCCGGCTATCGCCAGGAATCCTTTATAAGGAGAGAAATAAGGCTCAACCACGAGCACTTCATCGCCAGGGTTGCAGATTCCGAGAAAAGTGGCGGTCAGAGCATGCGAGGCGCCCACTGTTATCAGCACGTTTTCTGTGTCGATGACAAGGTGCGGTTTTCGCTGGCGGTCAAAAAAGTTGTTGAGATAACGCGCATAAGTCTCGCGCAGATAGGTCTCGCCAACAATCGGAGAATAGTTGATCTGCCCGGTATCAGCCTTTCTGGCGATAGCTTCGGTGAACTCAGGAACGCACTTGATGTCGGGCTGACCGATATTGAGCTCGTAAACAGTTTTGCCATGAGCTATCAGCTCTCTGGCAATCGCCATCATCTTGCGTATGGAACTGGGAGACAAGTATTCGACGCGGTCGGCATATCTTTCTGCAAACATTTCCTTCCCTCGCTTTTATTTGTTGGGTTAGCAGAATTCTAACCGATAAATTATTACAGTTCAACAAAAGCCGACGTATGGAACAGTAAATGCAATTGTTATGGCGATTCGGGTGTCGGTGGCGTTACCAGTCTCGCTTCCTGATCGCGGCGAATGCGCAGGATCAGCAGATTAAGGGCGTCTTCAGCTTCTGCACTCATCAGCATCAACTCGGTTCTGCTCATGACGCTGAGGTTCATACCCTGCCGGCCACCCAGCCACAAAGTCACCCGATTATCAGGCTCTCTGATATCGATATACCGACAGGCGTCTTTATCTTGAAGTCCGTGTTCTTCGAGTTTTTCAAGAGGTCCGAACGAAAAAATACGGGATTTGCTGAGTGAGCCGAGAAAAGCTTTTACGTCAGCATCGGCAACCACCTGGTCACCGATCAACCAGCGCTTTTCGCTACGCACGAGAGTTATCGAACCCGAGGCATCAGAGACGGTAAGCTCACTGATATCATCGTGCGTCGGCAGAGCCAGATACTTTTCGCGCAGATCGTTCATCTCTCGCTTAAGCTCATGCAAAGAAGAGTTGAGCGAAGCATGAACCGCCTTCTCTCCGATTCGCCTGACGTAGGCTTCGGTTCCAGCGGTTTCTCCAACTTCAATCGCGAACTCTCTGCCGTCCCGACTTTTAGCTGCCAACAGCATGGCAGGGCTGGCAAAGCCGTAATCGGCGCTTTCTTCGGGCTCGTCGGTGACGAAATTTGATATTCTCAGGTTGCGCAGACGTTCGATGAGCTCGGCAACAGCAACTCCATCAGCTGGATATGAGGCCGGCTGATCGATAAACCATTCGCTGTAAGAGTCTCCCAGCCGAAGTTCTACTGCCGTATGCGGCAACCTGACGTTCAGCTGCGTGATCTGGCCGAAATCTTCGGTGAACCAGCGTCGTTCGCGCAATTCATCAACATTTTTGTTGAAATCGCCACGAATATAACCCGGAACCATAAAAACCCGGCTGTCTCCCTTTCTGGCGAGATACCAGGAGCCGGCAATTTCGGTCTTACTGCCGAGATAAAGTTCGAAGCTGCTGCTGCCGGCCTCAATAATTACAGTCGGCGAATCAGCGTCAATTCCATAGCCGGCAGTATCAGTAGCGTTCTCTGCCACGACCATTTCGTAGCGCAACTCGGCAAAGTGCCTGGCAATACCTTCGGCCTCGCCGGCATCTGCCGCCATCTCACGTGGCATGACAATTCGACTGCTGTCTGATGCTATTTCGAGCTTGAACAAAATCTCCCCGGCTTTTTTCCAGGCAACAGATGTAATGTCGCCCGCTTCAATGCCCATTATCGATTCGGGCCTCTGAACACCAGGAGGGAGCTTATCGCTGGTTTCGAAGTAATTGGCATAAACCAGCAGCAGAATCAGAAAAATAAATGCGACAACAGTCGGAAGGAATCTCTTTTTCACGGTTTAAACCCTCCTTCTCGCCACATAGACTATGCCACCGATCAAAACGATAAGAAGCGGCATTGCTACTACACACAGAGTGAAAATTTTGCCGGTATCGCTCTCTTCAAACATGATCCGGGGCATTTCGAGCACCCGCGGCCGCAGCGTAATCATCTGATACTGTCCTACCATCCAGTTGACGGCATTGATGAGCAGATCACGATTGGCCAGGGCCCCGATATAGCCGTTGGAGAAAAAGTCAGAATCACCCAGAATCAGCGCCCTGGTGCCTGATGCGGCAGCGTTTTTTTCGGCGACGACTCCGAGGTTAAGTGGGCCCTGGGCGTCTCTACCTTCTTCGAATTCGATTTCTATGGTCTCTCCCGGCTTGACCATGCGTTTGGCCCAGGCTTTGTCGATGCTTTTCATGATCGGGTCGATGCGCGTTCCATCTTTGGCTTCGATGGTCAGGCTGCGACAATGAAACATCAGGCCGAGCATTTCTTTCTCGATGATCGGGCCGGTGATCGGGTGCGCGAGCAGCGTCGGCGCCACGGTCCAGTAATTGCGTTGAATTCCGCGCGGATCGACAACTATATCGTCGTTATATAAAACCCCGAATTGCTCAAATATCAGCTTTTCAAGGTTCCCCAGAGTTTTACCCGGATCGAGCGAGATCAGAAGATGCCCGCGGTTGCCCTGAATATAGCTGCGCAGCTTATCTATCTCGTTATCGAGGAAATCCTGTTGCGGCGAAATTATTGCCAGCACTGAAGTGCGCGGGTCGATGTCGTTTTCGAGCAGAATGGTCTCATCGACGTCGTAGTTTTCGCGGGAAAGCAGTTCGTGCAGGCCGGCGATATCTCGTGGCTGATAACCCGAGATCGATGCTTCGCCATGCCCTTTAACAAAAGTGACCAGACGTTTGATGCCGCTGGTGACATTCAAAATGGCTGAAGTGATCGACTGTTCCCCGGTAAATTTAGGCTTCGCATCGGGCGGTCCGTATGGGTCGGGTATATCGAACATCGCATCGCGCGCGACGTCCTGACGGCTGTTGTCGCATTGCACGACGATGGTGCCGACGGTGCTGATATTCATGGCTCTTGTCGACACCGGATCGCGCATGGGGTCAATCAGCCTGAAATCAAGTCGGTCACTGTGGCGCTTATACTCGGTAAGCAGATCTCTGATCATGCCCTCTTCTGCAGTTCCCCTGGCATAAAATGCGGTTATTAGCACGTCTTTTTCGAGATTGCGCACGGTCTGAACCGTCATTTCGGAGATTGAAAACAGCTGGTTGCGGGTGAAGTCATAGCGCACGTTGCGCCTGAAACCGATATAGGAAAGCACGACACCGATGCCGATAATCAGCAGAATCAGCACGGCATCGTTGATCCAGAGCAATGTTTTGCGGCTGGTCAGCAACTCTCTGAACATGTCGGGCCGGGCGACGAATGCAATAATCACGAGAATGAGCCCGAATACGGCAACAGCAGCAGAAACATCGTGGCGGCTGGGAAAGTTAACATAAAGCATGCCGGCGACGAGGAACACAATAAGAGCCAGAAGCAGCAGAATGTATGGATACACAGGTATTTGAATGCGGCGTTTATCGTTCATGCTCATTACCTCCACCTGTCTGATTCAAGCACGCGCATGGCCAGAAACAGCCAGACCGTGGTGAATACGACAAAAAAGATGACATTGCCGGAATCGATGATGCCGCGCAAAAACTCAGCGTAGCGGTCGAACAGCGACAGATTTCCAAGCAGCTCGCCAAAATCGTTTTCGAAAGCATGTTTGGCCCATCCGAAAATCCAGAACAGCACAAGGCCGCCGAAGCTGACCATGGCGGCGATAATCTGATTCTCTGTCAGAGTGCTGGCGAACAAACCAAGTGAAATGTAGGCCGCGCCAAGCAGCAAAAGGCCAAGGTAGCCGCTGAAAATCGGCCCGGTGTCAAAATCCTGTGAATAATGAGCCAGGATCAGCGGGTATTGCAGTGTCAGTATCATCAACACGACATAGAGAAAGAAACAGGCAAGAAACTTGCCGGCAATGATTTCAAACGGCGAAATCGGCGAAGTGAGCAACAGTTCAATGGTTTTGCTCTTTTTCTCTTCGCTGACAAGACGCATGGTAAGAACCGGCGAAGCCAGCATCAGAATGAAAGCGGCATTGTAAAGCATGGGCTCGAGCGTTGCAATCTGGCTGGTCATGAGTATAACCCAGAACAGATAGCCGACGATTGCCAGAAAAGATGCAAAAACAATGTAGGCGATCGGTGAAAAGAAGAATGATTGCAGCTCTTTTTTCATTATGGCGAAAATCTTCATTGCACTTCTTTCCTCTCCTCAGAATTTGTAAGCCTGAGAAAGACATCTTCAAGAGTGGCGCGCACCGGCGAAATTTCTCTGAAAACAGCACCTTTGCCGCTCAGGCTGGCGAACAATTCGTCAAAATGTTCGCTCTTTTCGAGTTCGAGCTTAAACTCGTATGCATCAGATACTTCTTTTATCTCGCTGATGCGGGCGCCAGAATAATTTTCGACATTTTCGCGCCAGTGCTGGTCTTTTGACGGCTTGAGAACTATTTTCCAGGCAGGAGCCGCTTGAGCATTCCTTTCGAGATTGGCTACCGAATCGACTGCGACTATTTCGCCTTCGCTGATTATGACCACCCGGCCGCAGGTCATGCTGACTTCCGGCAGAATGTGGGTCGACAGTATGATGGTGTGGTCGCGGGCAAGGTCTTTGATCAGGCTGCGTATCTCGATGATCTGATTGGGGTCGAGACCGACTGTCGGCTCATCGAGAATGAGAACTTCGGGGTTGTGCAGCAGTGCCTGCGCCAACCCGACGCGCTGCCGGTAGCCTTTCGAGAGAGTGCCGATAACACGCCCGAGGCTTTCAGTCAGGCCAATTCGTTCTGAGACATATCCGATACGCTCTTCACGTGTGCGTGCCGGCAGTTCTCTGATTTCGCCGATAAAATTGAGATAAGAACGCACGGTCATCTCATGATAAAGGGGCGGCGTCTCAGGCAGATAGCCGAGACGTCGGCGCACTTCGAGAGAGTCTTCAAACACATCGAAACCGGCGACAGACGCGGTTCCAGACGAGGCGGGCAAAAAGCAGGTCAGAATACGCATGGCTGTTGTCTTGCCGGCACCGTTCGGGCCCAGCAGGCCGAGAATTTCGCCCTTTTCTACCTTCAGACTGAGGTTGTTCAGCGCCCTGAAGTTGTCATAGTATTTGGTTATGTTCTGCATTTCGATCACAATGCAAGTATCTCCTTCCGTTTGGGCAGAATTCTATATACGTGTTAGACCGGGGAGCGGACAGAAAGTTCCCGGTCAGCTGTTTTTTGTTTCGGTATATTCCCAGAGCTTGGCATATTTAACCAGACTGGAGACCGCCGAAAAGATATGGTAAAAAATGCCGGGAAAGCCATCAAGAATTCCCAGGCGCAGAAACAGACGCTTGACGATTTCGAACTGCAGCACAAACACCCGGTAGAACCTGAAACGCTTGCCCTGCTTGTATTTTTTCTCGGCATCGAGTTCGGTATAACGGTTCAGCCGCGCCCAGTAATCGAACATTGTGCGATAACTGTAGTGCAACATGTGATTTTTGAGCCTGCCCGGCTTACTGTTGAGCTTGACATATTCGTGAACCGGTGTTTGCTCGAAGCGGCCGGCATTTTTTCTGAAAAGACGCAGTTGATAATCAGGGTAACTGCCACCATAGCGCACCGGATGGTTGCAGAAGTAAAGCAGGCGGGGAACAAGATAGCCATCATGCTCTGCTTTGCCGACCACCTGCCGTATTTCGTCGCGCAACTCCGGCGTAACAATTTCGTCGGCATCGACACTCAAAATCCAGTCACCACCTGCGGCTTCGATGGCCAGATTCTTGGTGTCAGCAAAACCCTGCCATTCAATGCGCGAAACCTTTATCTTCGCAGACCGGTATTCTTCAAGTACTGACGTTGTTCTGTCGGTGCTGAAACTGTCAAAAACGACAATTTCATCAACCCAGTCAATGAGATGGTCAACGCAGTTCTTTATATTGTGCTCTTCATTTTTGCTGATTATTACTGCCGAAAGCAACTCAATACCCTCCTGCAGGTAAACTTCTGATCTCGAAAATCGTTCAGATATTAACAGATTCGTGCCCGAATAGCCACCCCATATTGCAAGCTAATTTTTTCAGTATGCCATACGCTGTGGTTAAAGGCTGAAAAACGCTTCTCAAAGCAATATCGGGCAAAACGCTTGAAATTGTCTGGCGGTTCTGGGATAATGCACAAGCATCTGACCGACGGTCAGTATGCACGGACATTTCTGGTCAGGAGTCGTGCCCAGGTGAAAATCATTCAGATACTCAACACTCATCACTGGAGTGCTGCAGCTTATTATTGTATCACAATATCATGCGAGCTGATGAAGCGCGGGCATGAAGTTCTTCTTCTGACAGAACCGGGCAAAGCACTCGAAAAGGCAAAGCAGGCTGGCATAAGATACGATGACAATATCCGGCTGAATCACCGCAATCCACTGTTGTTCGTCGATGCGATCAAACGCATGAAGCACATATTTCGCAGCTTCGAACCGGATATTATATCTCCGCACATGAACGAGGCCGCCTGGCTGCCAGGTCTGATAGCCCGCAGAACTTTTCCTGACGCTGTTATTGCCAGAATCAGAACCGAGTATGATCCGCCCAAGAAACACCTGATCAACCGCTACGTCCATCACGCCTGGATAGACCATCTGGTGGTCGGCTCACAACTGCATAAGCGCCTATGTCAGGATATCCTGGACTACCGCCCGGAAAAGATAAGCGTGGTGTACGGCGGAGTCGACACCAGAAGTTTCAGCCCGGAACTGCGCCAGACGAGCAGCTTTCGCAAAGAGATTGAAGCAGCCGATAATGAGGTTTTGATCGGCATTCTGGCCAGACTCGACCCGGTCAAGGGGCATGAATTCGCTCTCGAAGCTCTGAGCCGTGTCAGCAGCCTTGCGGCCCCTTTCAGGTTGGTAGTAATAGGCTATGAAGCGGAGAGAACCTATGACTGGCTTCGTCAGCAGGCAGCAGCGATGGGGGTCGAGAACCGCATATTCTGCGCGGGTTACCGCGACGACCTGCAAAACGTTCTCGGCGCACTCGACATCGGCCTCATTTCTTCAACCGGATCCGAAGCCAATTCCAGGGCCGCCCTCGAATTCATGTCATGCGGTAAACCGGTAATTGCAACCAGTGTCGGTGTCATACCCGAAATTATTCAGAATCAGGAACAGGGGCTGATAGTTCCTCCATGTGACAGCGAACAACTGGGCAGAGCAATGGAAAAGCTTATCGCGAACCCGGTGTTACGTATGAATATGGGCAAGGCCGCGCGCCAGAAAGTGCTCGACAATTTTTCGCTCGAAAAATTCGGTTCAGTGATGGAAGGCGTCTACGCGAAACTTCTGCGCAGGTCTCATAA
>CAZMWO010000113.1:0-9326 GCA_964569565.1 uncultured bacterium
CTGGAGCCAGCCAGCCGAGGGCGAGCATGAGCATGGTGGTTTTGCCGGTACCGTTCGGGCCGAGAACGGCAACGACGCCACCGCGACCGATCTGCATCGAAAATTTTTCGAGCACCAGCGGCGAGCCTTTCTGATAGGCAAAACTCAGCTCGTTGAATTCAAGAATAGCTTCGCTCATTTTTTAACTCCGACTGAACCGCTCATCATCAGCGCCATAAAGAACAGCGCGCCGAACAATGAGGTCACGATGCCGAGTGGAATCTCAGCGGCAAAGGGAACCCGGCTCAGGCTGTCACAGATCAGCACAGACAAGGCGCCGAGCAACATGCTGCCGGGCAGGGCGAAGCGGGCGTCAGCACCGAACAGGCGCCTTGCCAGATGTGGCATGATCAGCCCGACCCAGGCAATCAGACCACTGACGGCGGTGACGGCGGCAGTGGCGATAACGGCCAGTGCAAGAATAAAAGCGCGTTCGCGGGTGGTCGAAACGCCCAGCGAAAATGCGGTTGAATCTTTGAGAGCGAGAATGTTGAGGCGCCAGCGGAACAGCAGCAGACCGACGAGACAGAGCAGCACAAGTGGCACAACGATTTTGACTTCCTGCCAGGTGATCGCCGACAGGCCGCCGAGCAGCCAGAAAGTCAGTTCTGCCAGCTGCGTAGTCGGATCTGCCGCGTATTTGGTGATGCCGAGCAGTGAGGTAAAGATCGCCGAGACACAGATGCCCGCCAAAATCAGGCGCAGCACCCAGGAACCGTAGCGGATCTTCCAGGCGACAAAATACGAGATAATCAGGCCGAGGCAGGCAAAGAATGCGGCCGAAGCCTGGATCATCCAGGGCGAGTTACCCAGAAACACAATACTGAGACCAGCACCAAAAGCGGCACCCTGCGAGACGCCAAGAAAACCGGGATCGACGAGAGGATTGCCAAATATCATCTGCATGACGGTGCCGGCGGCCGCCAGACTCATGCCGACAGCTATCGCAATCAGTGCGCGCGGCAGGCGCATGCGAAAAACGATGTTGTAGGCCATCTGATCGGTCTGCACCTGCTCGAGGCTGAGCAGACCCGGGGTCGGATAGCGACCGGCGAGCAGCGAAACGACAAAAACCAGCAGCAGCACCGCTGTCAGCCCAACAAATAGAAGACGGGCGCGCAGCACCGGGTTAGAATAGGTCTGAAACGAAGTCAAAAATAATCTCCGCGGACTGCTATCTCTTTGATCTGCTCTGCGGTCAGCCCATAGAGCGCAAAGAAGCTGCTATACAGCTCGTGCATATCGCTTTTCAGCTCGGGGATTTCAGGATTCAGAACGGCAGCAAGCCAGCAGAGGCCAAGAATCCAGCGTGAATCGGGCTGATCCCAGCTTACGAAATCTTCAGGAAAAGCCAGCAGCTTCTGCTGCTTTACCGCTGCCATTTCGGCCCAGAGCGGGTCTTTTATGAGCTGTTGCTTCGCCAGCGAGGCATCGCCGCCATAAGCGACGATAGTAACGAATTCAGGCTGCCAGGCGGCGATCTGATCGAACCCGATCTGCTGCCAGCCTTTGCCGATGCCGGCCTCTTTCCAGACTGCGACGCCGCCGGCCTGCTCTACCAGCCAGGTCTGTGCCCAATGCTTCGGCGCGACGTTGAATGAAACCGCCCCACCCTTGCTGGAATGATACAGATGCAGCACTCTGGGCGCTGCAGCTTCAGGCGAAGTGGTAACATGGTGTGAGACAGCTCCTCTTTCATTGGCAGGATAGACGTGAAGAACATCCGGAAATGAGCTCCTGTATTTGCGCAGCCGGCCGGTAATTCTCTCCTGCCATGTCCGGTAGAAACCGGCAATTTCGGCGCCGCGGGCGGGTTCGCCAAAAACGAGACCGAGAGTCTCGATTTCGGCCGGATACTTTGTCGGGTCTTCGAGACTGAAGAAAGCACATTTGATGCCAAGCTGTTCGAGGCTGCGCTCGTATTTCTGCCGTTCGAAGTCGCGCAGCAGAATAAGATCGGGTTTCATTGCAGCCAGTTCTTCGATGCCGGTTTCAAAGTCGTTAAAAATGCGGGTGGCAAAGCCGGGATCGACCATCTGGTAAAATTTGTCATTATTCACCAGCTTGAGCGACTTGCTGTAGGAAATCAGCTTGTCGGGCGCAGTTTTAAAAAAGAATGCTGCATTGGTGATCATAAACCCGGCGCGACCGGCGATGACGATGCGCTTCGGCTCCTGTTCGAGCAAGACCTTGCGACCATGACAGTCGAGAACCTCGCAGGGAAACCCGGCAAAGGCACAGTCAGCAAAGGCTGCCAGTGCGAACAAAAACAGAACACAGCATTTTACTTTATTCATCTGCAATCCTTACCATAGTTTAACACTACCATACACCACTTAGCACAACCGATCAATTTTTTTCAGAATCTTCATAAAGAGCAGTAGCGTTGGCGAGGTAGAGGGTGGCAGCGGCCGAACTGGCGGCGGCGGCTTTGAGTTCTTCATCTATGGTAAGAATTTCGATATCAGGGAAATAAAGAGCATTTTCTGAAGTTATGGTGTCGTTGAGAGCGTGCGCTCTGGCGTAAAGACCCGCTATTTTGCGGGCCTCGCGGGCAACGGCGGCCTCCCAGTTGGTTGAAGTCTCGGCTTCGAGACCGAGGCGAACTGTTTCGGCAAATACTTTCTGATGCAAGATGGCAAAAACCCTGACGATTCTTGCCTGCGCCTTCGCCAGCAGGCCCGGAATTTCGGCAAGCTCCCGCAAAACCTTATCTGATCTGGCAATTTCAACAGAAATCCGTCTCAATTTAGCGAGCACTTCGGCTTCAGTCTGCTGCGGAGCGATATCTCCGGCCAACGCGGTCGCTGAAGCAAGAGTCGCGTGACAGCGGCGCAGCCTTTCCTGTCCGAGTTCAAGCGAGCGGTGCGTGTCCTCAAGTCTGGTAACCATCTCGTCTTCTGAACTGACCTTTACCAGTGTTTCTCTAACTTCAGCCGTTTTCGTCGATTCCTTTTTCACCAGTTCCAGGCGCTCTTCAATCATTTTCAGCATCTGTTGCGCTTCGGGAAGGGAACTGCCCAGTCCGGCAAACTTTTCGTATTCCCGGGTAAAAAGCGATTCGTCTGGCAAAGCACTCTGAGCCCGTTTAACAGTCGACGGCAGTTTTTCTATCGATAAACCGCTGTTGCCAAGGTCTTCTTTGAGCGTAGCGAGCGCAACAAGCTCAGATCCGGTCTTTGCTGAATCGATAAGACCGGTGAACGGGTTCTGTTTAGCCGGCAATCGCTTTTCTGCTTCATCGACAATTCTGGCGAGATTCTGACAATGGGCGCCAATAACACTGCCAGCATTCAACAATACCTTATAAACCTGGCCGACCGCCTGAGATGCTTCGTCAGCCTGATCCAGCGAGTCCGACAAGCGGTCGATAATTTTCTGGGCGGAAGCAGCGGCCGTGACCATCTGCTCAACCCGATTCTGCGCTTCTGTCGCCTGCTTTTCGATCAGAGAAATACCGGCGACCACTTCGAGTCCTTTTTCGTGCATATCGCGGGCATGCGCCAGAGCCGCCGACAACAACAGATCTCTGGCCGCGCGGTCGCCGCTGACATCAATAGACACCCTGACCATAATGAAGATAGCCACCACCAGAGCCACCAGAGCAACTGCAACGAAATATCCTGTAAATGCCGATGCCCTGCCCCCTGCCTCAGCCGCAGAAACCGAGGATTGCGACTTCTCTGACTGTCTGGGAACACCGCTCACAACAGGAGACATATCCAGCTGATGTGATCCGCCAGCGATTTCAGGCGGCGCGCAAGCAGACTGAGCCACGGCTTCAGCGCTGTTAACCCTGCTTCCCGGCGATTCAACAACATCTCCCTCAACCACCGGGACTTCTTTTTTGAAGCTATACCCGGCCTTTTCAAGCGCAGTTACCGCAGTCACTGCGTTTTTGCGAACAGTAGCAAACGAAGAATGCAACAGCTTCTGCAACAAGGGAAAAAGCTCGACCCTCTGCAGTTCAGCCAGAACGTAGACAGCCGTGCGCTGATAAAGTTCTTCGCTGCTGTCAGCAAGGGTCGTCAGCGGTTGTTCGATGCCGACTTCTTTTATTGTCCGCAAAGCCAGAATCGCGTTACCACGCACACGGTTGTGCGGATCTTTGAGAAAAGGCACCAGCTGCAGCAGACTTTTCGGATCACCCAGCATGCCGACTGCTTCGACTGCATTAGCCCGGCACCTGTCGTCCTGACTGCGCAGTCCCTTCAACAGA
This sequence comes from uncultured bacterium, assembly GCA_964569565.1. Classification (GTDB taxonomy): domain Bacteria; phylum Muiribacteriota; class Ozemobacteria; order Ozemobacterales; family Ozemobacteraceae; genus Rifleibacterium. The sequence goes on from CAZMWO010000113.1 coordinate 4,259, forward strand.
CAAGGCAGCGCTCTGGCATCATAAAGGCGGCCAAGCAGAATGTAGATTTTCCCTATGACCAGAGGGTCGCTTTCACGCTCGAGATATTTCAGCAAAGGCATGACCGACTTGTCACCCAGCTGCAGACATTCTTTTTCGAGCATTTCCAGGCGTTGGCGCGAATCAGGAATCTCAAAAGCCTTCTCAAGGCGCGCAATGCATTCTTCAACCGAACAGGCCTGCGTGTCAAGCTCCTTGAACTCGCTTCCGGGCACAGGTTCTTCGACAGGCGGCGGAAGCTTTGCCGCCAACTCTACTGCCCTTGCGACGCCCTTTTCTGCGAGCCTGCGAATTGTCTGAGCAGCGCGAAAACGCAGGTCTTCCTGCGGACTGTCGAGAAATGGCGCGACCAGCGCAACGCTCGAATCCGAAATGAAATGCTGTAAAACGTGTATTGCCGAGGCCTGAAATGGAGTCCGCCCGGACGAAATCATCGCCTGCAGAAGACGAAAACTGGTGAACGGTTCGATACTGCGCAGACTTCTCGCGGCATTGGCGCGCACACGATTGTCGTTGTCCTCGAGCAGTGGGAAAATGTAGGCAAACAGTTTTAGATTTCCGAGCAACTCGAGCGCCTCGATGCTGTTGGCACGCACCCGCGCATCCCTGTGCTGCAGAAACGGAATCAGGGTACGGCTCTCTGCCGAACTGCCGAAGGCGCCAACTGCCATGATCATGGCAGCGAGAACCCTGGGGTTCTGTTCGACCGGCAGCAGCTCAAGAAAACATGGCAGCGAGCTCGTGCGGTTCTGCTCGATCAATGCCTTTATCAGGGTAACCTTCTCGTCGTCATCGAAGCGAAGAAAAGTCGCAGTATCGAGCACTTCTGGAAGAAGCATCAACAAAGGATTCTCAGTTTTTGGCCGGCGGGCAGTCTTAGCCGCAGCCAGCGCTTTTCTGGCATAGAAGCGCACTTCCATGCTTTCATCGATTTCAGCCGTCTGCTGCAGAGCAATAATGGCAGCGCGGTCGGGGCGGCGGCAAAGCATGGCGACCGCCTTTTTCCGCTCCTCTTCATGCGGAGACTTTAAAAGAGAGCTGATTGAATCATCGATCGACACAAAATCCTCCCGCAATCAACCTTTTACCAGCCTTTACGGCGAGACCGGCGGTTTTTCGCCGGCAGAACCAATGAACGCACCGGCATTACTCAGGTATGAGTTAACATTGTTCACCAGCACCGCAAGAGCCTGCAGCTCGTCGCTGATATCTGCAATATCGGCTTTTGCATAAGCAGACAAACCTTCTGCGGTTATTCTGCCGGTCGGATGCGCGGCGGTATATAGTTCGGCAAGTTTTGTTCTTTCCTTATTCACTACCGCATCCCAGTTTGTGGTGAAATCTGCTTCCATGCCGACACTGATTTTTTCAGCGAATGCCTTCTGATGAAATGTGACCAGCAGCCTGACCAGATTGCCGAGGGCCTGTTCAAGCATCGCAGGCACTTCCGTCAGAAGATCGGCTGTCTTCGAAGCGTTTTCGAGCTCAGGCACAACGCTTGCCACACCAGCCAGCAATGCTGAGACATCACCGTCAGCAATGAGTTTTTCAGTATCCCGCTGTTTTTCCGACATGGTCTCATGTGTCTTTAAAAGTCGATTGCGACCTTCGTACAGCGAATCTTTGAGCTGAGAAATTTCAACAAGCTGTGCGTGCCTCGGGCTGGCGCGCACAAGCTCATTTTCTGCCGATTCAATATTTTCAACTCTGCTCAAAATATCCTTTTCAAGGGCAGTCAGAGATACCACCGGCTTTTCGAAAACCGCAAGAACTTCAGCAAGCTTTTTGAAGCGGCCCTGCTCAGCTTCGATATCACCGGTTCTCGGCATGTCGCTGCGGGCACGGGCGATGCCCGCCGGCAACTTTGCGACAAAAGAAGAAGCCAGGGCAAGCTCTTCGCGCAATGAGGCCAGAGAAGCAAGCTCTGCTTTGACATTTTCGGGATCAACATGACCGGTATAAGGGTGAACCTGACCGGCCGGGGCCTGTCTGACTGACTGCAAAGTTGCGATCAGCTTCAGGCACTGGTCACTCAATCGCTTATAGGTCTTTTCAAAGCCGGCCATAACCTCTGTCAGGTTATTCACAAGAGACGTTGCTGCGTCCACGGTTTCTTTCATTCTTGCCAGCTTTTTCTGGGCGGCGATCGCCTGTTGTGAATCTCTGGCAACAGCTGCCAGTATTTTCTCGGCCTCTGCGAGCACCGGAGTGATTTTTTCTGCCACCTCCCTGCCCGCTTCCAGTGCCGGTCTGACACGCGACAGTGCCCCCTCGACCGCGGCAGCCTTTGCCGCGGCCTCGGCGCTGTAACTAAGATACAAGCCGATAGACCAGACAATACCCACAATAAAAACCAGCATTACCGAGACAATACCGACAATTTTACCGACACTCCAGTCCGGCGCAGCCTTCTTGTGCGCGATTTCGCTGCTGCTGTGCCGCCGTACGGATGCCGAAGGCTTTATCCGGCTGCCGGGCGGACCTCCGATCATGCCGATAATCTGGTCGGCAAACTCAGGTTCTGTTGAAGATACCGGTTCGCCGTCGGCATTCTCGTTTTTGACGTTGAATCCGGCTTTAATAAGAGCATTGATTGCAGTGTGGGCGTTCTTTCTGACGACCGGAAAGGGCGCCCTGGTCATTCTCTGCAGGATCGGGAAATACTCGGGGCGCTGCAACTCAGCCAGAACATAGACTGCCGTGCGCTGATAGAATTCTTCGGGGTGCTCGACCAGGCTCATGATGGAGGCTCTGATATCGACTCCATCGGCAGCCCGCAGGGCCAATATGGCATTGCCGCGCACCCGGTTGTGCGGATCTTCGAGAAAAGGAATCAGATAATTCAGGCTTTCGGGATCACCAAGCATGCCGATTGCCTCAACCGCATTTGCGCGGCAGCGGTTGTCCTGGCTGGAAAGCCCCTCGAGCAGACAGGGAACTGCCCTGACATCATACAGACGCCCCAGCAGGATGTAAATCTTGCCGACAACCATCGGATCTGTTTCCTGACCGAGAAATTCCATGAGCAGTTCAACCGACTTCTCGCCGAGATGAACGCTCTCTTTTTCGATTTCTTCAAGTCGCTGTCGCGGATCAGGCATGATAAAGGCCTGCCTGAGACGATAATAAATATCCTGAGCCGGGTCAGAATGGCCGGCAACTTCAGCCAGCAGTGAGCCGGATTCAAATTCCCGACCTTGATCTGCTTCAGGTTCTGGCGTTGGCTCTGAATGAGCCTGCGGCAGCGGAATATTTTCGACAAGTTCGACGGCCCGCGCAATTCCCTTCTCTGCCAGCAGACGCAGGGTCTGTTCAGAGCGGGCACGCAGATCTTCGTGCGGGCTGTCAAGAAAAGGAGCTACCAGTGCGGCGCTGGCATCAGACTCAAAACAACGCAGCACGTAAATCGCCGAGGCCTGAAAGGCTACCTTTCCTGATGAAATCATAGCCTGCAAAAGGCGGAAACTGGTAAAAGGTTCGATACTTTTGAGACTGCGCGCGGCATTAGCGCGCACGCGATTGTCGGGGTCTTCAAGCAGCGGAAAAATATAGGCGAACAGCTTGAGGTTTCCGATCAGCTCAAGCGCCTCGATAGTATTGGCGCGCACCCGCGCATCGCGATGAGCGAGGCAGGGTATAAGAAAACGACATTCGGCAACGGTCCCAAAGGTTCCGATCGCTATGACCAGAGTCGCAACGACATAGGGATTCTGCTCAGTCTTAAGCAGTGACAGCAGGCAGCCGAGTGTATCTGCACGATTCTGGCCGATCAGCGCTTTTAATAACTGACACTTTTCTTCATCACTGAAGCTCTGAAAAGTCTCTTCGTCGAGTTTTTCGGGTATCAGCTTCAGAAGCGGATCATCTGATCTGGTCCGGCGCATGCCTTTGACCATGGCCAGAGCTTTTCTGGCGTAGAAACGAATCTCGAGGCTTTCATCGATTTCGGCAAGCTGCTGCAGGGCGATTACCGACTCGCGGTCAGCAGTTCTCGCCAGAGCACCGATAGCCTTCTTGCGATCTTCCTCATGCGGAGATTTAAGAAAGGCTTCAACTAACGAATCCATCGACACACCTCTTCACTTCGGCAGACAATACTTGCACGAGTATATGATTGTATGAAATGCCAGTCAAGAATTAGTGTCTGTAAGGGCATCAATTGTCAACCTGAAAAATTGCGACAAAAGTATGTTTGACAAATGGCCGGACAATCGTTACATTTTTTATGTAAAATGAAAAGGAATCAAGCCCACTCTGATTTTTATTTATGAAAGGGGCTAAAATGCCGAGATTTGCCGGAATATCTGATCTTTTGCGGCGTCTGACGCTGTGGTCAGAGCGTGTTCTTGCCATTTCGATACTGATGGGAATGGCCGTTTTCTTTTATGGTTCGCTGAGCATGATGGGAAACGAAAACTGGGCAAATGTCGATACGCTGTATGACCTGATCAACCGCATACTGCTGCTGGTGATCTGCCTCGAACTGATTCGTACACTGCTGACGCATGAACTCGAGGCGGTGCTGGAACTGCTTGCCTTCGTCGTTGCCAGAAAAACCATGAAACCGGATCTCACAGTCATCGACATTCTGCTGTGCTCGATATCATTTGTAATTCTGCTGGCTGCCCGAAAATACCTCAGCCGCAAACCCCAGCCGCTCGAAATAGTCGACGACTGAGCGTCAGCCGGTTTTGCGCACCAGAATCCAGGTGGTTCCGTGGCTGCCGGCGCGGCCACAGGGCAGAAAAACGGTGCCTTTGGCGTAGGTTTTGGTGGCTTCGGGGTGTTCTTTACACTTGTAAATACCTGCAATAACGACTCTGGTTCCGGTTTTGCCTTCCATGACAGGCTCCTTGCGATCTATGACTTATTTGGTATTTTTCTGATGCCGGTTGCCGAGAGCACAAAACCAGAACCGGAAAAGTATCTACAAAACATTATAACACAAAAACATACAAAGCAACCGGCAAAGGTAAAAACCGCACTGAATGAGAACTAGTGGTCTGTCACATAAGAGTTTATGAATTAA
>CAZMWO010000114.1:0-9313 GCA_964569565.1 uncultured bacterium
TCCCCAGTCTTCATCCTGGCTTATGTCATGAATCATTTCGCCGGTCGCAACATACTTATCGCCACTTTTTCGCAGCGAAAAATCAACCTTTAATACCGGCAAAAACGCTTTTATGCATTCTGCGCAATTATATATCGCCAGCGGAATAAGAACTTTGGCCTGGCTTTCGGCCATGTCGGGCATGACGTTGTAATAAGGGTTCTTGCGGCCATAGCGGTCATTGTCATTGAGAACCTTTGAGAAAGGCGAACCGGTTTCTTTTGCCAGCGGAACCCAGCCAACAGTCTCAAAATAGGCTGAATATATACCAGCTTCATGCTGCAGACGGCTCAGCTGCGGAGCAGGATAAGGACGCTTGCCGTTGCGCGGAAATTTCCAGGTTTCATAGTCAAAAACCGTGTCATTGCTGAAGAAGTGACTGTTGGTGAAAACCGCCAGCTTTTTCATCAGCTCAGGCAATTCAAGACCTTCTTCGCTTTCAAATTCTGGCACTGGCTTGAAATCAGTGTTCTTATGGCGCGAGCCGATGATCTTCTTGATCATCTCTGCTTTAACATTCTTCTCGATCGGTTCATACAAAGAATGGCTGTCGCCGCGGGTATGCGCGGGCTGCGTCATATCTGCCATCAGGTGCATGGTTTCGCCAAGAGCCCGAAAAGCCTTGCCGAACATCTGACTGCGACTAAGCTTGCCAAACAGAGCGGTGTGGTTTTCCATGGCCGCCTTGTAGGCGATTTTGCCCTGCATCCAGTTGTGCTCGTTCTCTTCGTGTTCAAATGCCCAGGTAACCGCATCGATCTGGGGCCGTAGCAGTTTTGGCTGCAAATTGATCTTGCGATCCTTCAGCCCGAATTCAAAATTTGGGTTCCAGTCGTCGGCACGATACTGCAATGACTTGAAAAATTCTTCTTCAGAGGCGTAATTGCTCTTGTTTTTCTTGATGAAAGAACGATGCTGCCATGTCAGGTAATGAGGCTCGTAAACCGGGTCATAAAAATGCCTGAAACCCATGTTGATTTCTGGCATATCGGCATCGAAACCGCCACGCTGCAGCCATCCTGACAGGTTATGACTGGCATTTACGGTTTTGGCCACGGTTCCACTTTCAAATTTTGGTGCCTTGCCAAAAGTGAGCCCCTGATAACTGGTCGCGTTATCGACCGCCATGCTGGTGAAGCGCTCTTTGTAATGCCCCGCCTGCAGTCTTGCAACGAAGTGTTCGAAAGCAAGCTGATTGATCGTGGGGTGCGCTTCAGTGCAGTCCCAGGCATAAAGCGAAATATTCATGCCAAGAACCAGCAGAACCGCCAGTAGTCTTATTTTTCTAAGGCCTACCACAAAACACCTCACAGAGCAGATGATAATAATTAATTATAATGATATTGTCAGAAAGAGCAAATTCTCGGAGCCCAGGCCTGAACTCAAATACTGAACTGATATGTCTAATTATGGTTTGTTAAATACAATCAGGGCATAAGTTTCAAGACCAGGCACCTGAAAGGTCGCCTGCGCGCCTGCACGCCTCATGGCGATTTTTACTTCCTCCTGACCAGGAGCGAGTATCAATGCATGTTTTGCGGCAGCATAAGCCGAAGGTAATCGCAACGTCACCTCCAGATTTTCTTTCGTTTTGATCATGTCGCTTTCAGAAACATAGTCGTAATTGATCAGATGCAACACGCAACATTCAAGTTCTTCTTTTTCATAGAACACCGCTTTGACAGAAGAATCTGAAACCTCTTCTACCACAGGCTTGAATGAAGCAGGCAATGTCTTTCTGATTCTTTCACGCTGCTCAACGAGATACGAATTCATGAATTCCAGTCCGAGATCTCCATATCTGGCAATGTTGTAAGCCTCAGGCAACTTCGAACCGTCCGGGCCATAGATCACAATGTTCCGACCTGTTGCCGCAAGCTTCGCAAGAGTCCTGGTCTGCGCTACAGTAAATGAGTTCGCCATCGGCAGTAAAAGAGCCTGATAATCAGCAATACTCTCCATATCCAGGTTGTCAAAGCCAAAAAGCTCGTTCCCTGTGAAAATTGTGTCATATTGCACGTTCAATTCAGCAAGTGCCTGGCATAAACCCAGATATGAATAGTGCCTGTCGCCATCTTCGAGCATTCCCTGATCGCAATACAAGACTCCGACAGCATGTCGTTTTCGCTGACCTTCAAAATACTTTGCGTTCTTTAACATGAATCTTGTGTAAATCGACATCTCTTCTACAATCTCATCATGTTCGTCTTCGAAAAATCTGCCGAGAATCCAGTTGCCTTCATAAGCAAAAGCTTCGCAGAACATAAGAGCGGTAAAGTTGCTCAGGTCATGCCCCCTGAAGCATTCATTCGACCCGAAGCCGGGAACAGTTGCAACGAAGCCTTTTGTCAAAGACCTGCCGAGGCGATAATACGCGCCGTATTTACCTTGTGGTGGGTAAATATACTCGCCGCGAGTTGGAGTATTGTATTGATTCTCAAAGGCCATAAAATCGAGATATTTGTTCCAGACCTGTGTTCTGGCGCACGAGTCGCCATCTCCAGCCGCACCTGGAATCGTATTTGCCGACAGCTTAACTTCCTTTCTCTGTTTCCTGGCATAATTCCTGATCGCATCGATGTATGCAACGCCCTTTATGAAGTGGTTTCTGGCATGAAACTCCCTGTAGTCTTCGAGCACACACTGCTGAATTTCCTCATAACGCCTGACTTTAGCCCGTAGAAATACGGCAACATTGAATTCTTCCGGCCGGTCAAGCGCAAAATTTGATTTCAGCTCCTTCTCAGTCAGCCGTTTCCCTTTCATGTATTCTCTGGCCAGATAGTCTGCGAAAGAACTGTAGCCATTGCGCTCAAGATCGCGCTCAAAAGCCGCAATATCGTATCTGCCAAATAAAACACTTCCCTTGTTCAAAGAAATTTCCATCGGCAAAAATGGCAACTCATCGATGTAAATGCAATCAACGCCATGATCGACAGCTTTTTTCGCCAGATCCAGCAAATGCTCGTAGAACACCGGACAGTTGGGCGACAGCATGTAAACTGGCTCTGATTCCCAATACCACCAGTCGGCAAGAGACTCGTTGCCATATACATCGCAGGTAACAGCCGGCCTCAAATCAACTCCGGCCCTCAGAGAAGCCTGCATCTGGGAGGTGGTTCGACATGTGTAGACGATAGAATAATTGTGAATCTTTTTCTTTCCCTCGCCGGTTCGCGCTTCGACGTTGTCGGGAAGAATATTGTCTGAACCCTCAGACCATGCCCACACCCCGTTAAACGTCACCCCCAGCATATCCTCGTCTTCAGGCGCGAACATCTTGTCGGTAATTATCTGCACCTGCTCGTTCCACGGCAACTCGGCAGCCATTGAGTTAGAAGCGAACAGAACACACAACAATCCGGCGAGAAAGGCTCTCACACAGGTTGATCTATACCGAACTCCGCCATTTACAGCTTTCCCGACCGGTTGATTATCGTTGTCGCCCAACAACATAAGACTCTGAACCTCCTGACACCTGAATGCCCGAACATTGCCTGAGACATAAACAACAGATGCGAATGACCTTACAGACAACCCGAAATCTTTTGCATGCGGGAAGGATGCAATGCAAAGCTTTCGATCAGTCTACTGCTGCCAATATATCATCATGGAATCCGTTCTACAATTTTGTCAGTGCTGTGATCCACGGCCTGTGAGCACGCACACGACCGCTGCAACGGTATCTTCTGGCAGAAGGCTGTAAACTGTGATATATACGTCTGGAACCCTTTGCGGAGAAACATTTTGACTTCTGGGAAAAAATTGAACGGTTATCTGTGCGCTAACGGCTGGGAGGCAACTCTTTGCCGCGAACTGGCTGCCGTCGGAGTCGGCGAGCATTTTTATTCGCCGGCGGCGGGGCTTGTCGTCGGTGAATCCGGCACGGCAGGCCTGAGATATGAACCAATCTTCGCCCGCCAATGGCTGCCATCCTGCGTAGAGGTTTCCGGCAATTCGCTTGCCGATCTCATACAGACGATGGGAAGCGCTCTCGACCCGGTTCTCGACAGCAACCCGCTGCCATGGACCATGCACTGCTGCACACCTGATTTTTACAGTGAAGACTCGACGCATTATGAATTTATGAGCGGGCGCGCAGCGCTGCTGCACGAAAAATTCATGCAGCGCATGGCAAAATACCGCAAGCGCACTCTCGAAAAATACCAGCCATGGGAAAGCATTGACGAAAAGCGCCCCTGTCTCGTCGTGCAAGTTGTCTTGACCAGCACTGATCAGCTATGGGTCAGCACAGCAAAAAGATTGAAAACAGAAATGGGCCGATTCGTCCCATTCATGCGCAGCCTGATTCCCGGTTCAATTCCACACGATTCACAGGCGCCATGCCGCTCTTATTACAAACTTGAAGAAGCATGGCAGCAGGCTGGCGTTTTGCCGCGCAAAGGTGATGTCTGCATCGACCTCGGCGCCGCCCCCGGCGGCTGGACATGGGCAGCACTCAAGCGTGGCGCCAGAGTGATCGCCGTCGATTTCGCCGATCTCAAACCGCATGTAGAAAGCCACCCGCGCTGCGAGCATTCGCTCGATAACGGCTACGCTTTCATGCCGGCCCGTCCGGTCGACTGGATGTTCTGCGACATGATCGTCAGGCCACTGGCCACCCTCGGCCTTCTCGACCGCTGGCTCGAACAGAAGGCCTGCCGAAAATTCGTGGTGAATGTCAAGTTCCGCGGCAAAGAGCCCGAAACGATTCTGGCTGCCATCGAAGAACTCAGACAGAAACACCAGCTGTCGAGTCTCATCATCAAACACCTGTATTACGACCGCAACGAGATAACCCTGATCGGCGGCCTCTGACAATCCGACAGATCAACTTCTGCGCAGCTCAACGACCTGTCATCACAAAGAGTCTGAAAAAATCATCAGACCATTGCAATTCCTCATGATATCAAGGCCATCGCTATCTCGAAATATTGCATGATAGCAAGTTAGAGAATTGCAAATTTCCTCCAAAACTTCCCGCCATCGCCCAAAAGCTGGTATGATATCCAGAACCATAGAATAACTTGTTACCCGGTCAGGAAGCTTGTTTTGCCTTGCAAGCCGAAGCCAGCTGGTCATTATGCGGAGCCAGGGAAGCTGAAGCAGCTTTGCAGGAAAGTTTGGCTTTGCGAACACTGATGCGACTTTTTCTATTTTGCGGAAATATGCGGGCCGAAGCAGCCTTTGTTCGGACATCTCAGTGTTTCTACCAATATCTATGTACAGATATTTTCGAACTCAAAAAGGTATGGCAGCAATGCAGTAATTTGTTGTAGTATAAACGTAGACTGCCACAAGAAAAGTTCTTCTGTGGCAACTGAGCTGCTGACTGCAATTAAAAGGGCAAGGAAACTTGGTTTTAAGACAGCTGACACTGAATGATTTTGACGAAGAAATAGACCTTCGTTCTCCGAAGGTCATTGCTGCAGTCAAAAAACTATCTCTGGAAAGCAGCTCAGAATCGCGGGGTGCAGTATTTACGCGCCGCGAAGTTGTCGAATTCATTCTCGACCTGTCAGGGTACATCGAAGGCAATGAACTCCACAAAAAGCGACTCCTGGAGCCCTCCTTCGGAGGTGGCGATTTTCTTTTCCCGGCAATCAACCGTCTGCTTGATTCCTGGCAGAAAACCTGTTCCGGGAAACCGGTAGTTGAAGAGCTTGCAGATGCAATTCGCGCAGTAGAACTGCATTCTAAAACATTTGCCGACACCAGAACAGCTGTAATCAGCCTTCTTCAGCAAAAGGGAATCAGCGAGACATCAGCGACAACACTTGCCGAGCGTTGGCTGTTCAACGGTGACTTCCTTCTTACCCCATTTGCCGGGGAGTTTGATTACATTGTCGGAAACCCGCCTTACCTGCGACAAGAAATGATTCCCGCCGCATTGATCGAAGAATATCGCAAGCGTTATCAAACAATATATGACCGGGCAGATATTTATGTTCCATTTATCGAGCGCTCATTGTCTATATTAAAAAAGGGCGGCTGCCTTGGATTCATATGTTCTGACAGATGGATGAAAAATAAGTACGGCAGGCCTTTGCGCAAACTTGTCGCTTCTAATTTTCATCTGAAAACTTTTGTCGACATGGTCGATACTCCAGCATTTCATAAGGATGTTATTGCCTACCCTGCCATAACTATTATCAGCAACGAATCGCCCGGCAAAACAAGAATTGCCCGGCGCCCGCCAATTGAAAAAGAAGCCTTATCTTCTCTGGCAAGTGAATTGCTATCTCCGGGAAGATGTAGTTCCGGCGAACATGTCCGGGAACTTGCGAGGATTCCGAAAGGTAGCGAGCCATGGCTGCTTGAGACTTCCGATCAAATGGCGATGATAAAACGGCTTGAACTTGCATTCCCATCTCTGGAAGAAACGGCCTGCAAAGTCGGTATAGGAGTGGCCACCGGTGCAGATTCAGAATTCATCGGAAACTATACGACTCTTGACATAGAACCAGATAGAAAGCTGCCATTGGTCACTACCCGCGACATTGCTTCTGGCGAAATCAACTGGCTGGGGCTTGGGGTGATAAATCCTTTTGATGATAAGGACGGTCTTGTTAACCTGAGCGATTACCCCAGGTTGCAAAAATACCTTGAAGCACGTAAGAGCATAATAGCCAATCGCCATTGTGCAAAGAAAACCCCGGACAAGTGGTACCGAACGATTGATCGCATTTACCCGGCCATTGCCAAAAAGCCAAAATTGCTCATCCCTGATATTAAAGGTGAAGCGCATATTGTTTACGAACCTGGCAATTTATATCCCCACCACAATCTCTATTACATAGTTTCTGAAGAATGGGATCTGCGGGCATTACAGGCGGTGCTGCTTTCGTCTATTACCCGGTCTTTTATTGAAACCTATTCGACAAAGATGCGCGGCGGTTATTTGCGTTTTCAGGCACAATATCTTCGACGCATTCGCCTTCCACACTGGAGGGATGTTCCCATGTCATTGCGGCAAAAACTCGCTGAAGCCGCCGTTAAGAGAGATATAAACGCTTGTAATCATGCTACATTTGAACTTTATGGTCTGACTGAAGAAGAAAAGTCGATTCTTGGAGGCAATAGAAATTAAGTGGCACTGAATCTTGTTGATTACCAGAAAAAGGTCCGTATGGCAGTAAAAGCCTTCTGGAAAAGCCGCGAAGCCGCTCGGAAGAAGCAGGTTGATTCCGGCAAAGCTGACCAGGGTGAACGTTCAGGTGTTACCAGTGGGAAAAACATGGATGGTTTCGTCGAACTTGTGCTTGACCTGGTGCGCAAAAACGGGCTGGCGCACGCCGAAATTCATCAAAATCGGGCTGTTTTAACTTTGCCAGGCTACTTCAGGCCCACCAAACTGTGGGATCTGCTCGTCATTTACAAGGGCGAACTGGTAGCCGCCATCGAATTAAAAAGCCAGGTCGGGCCATCGTTCGGAAACAATTTCAACAACCGCTCAGAAGAAGCAATTGGCACAGCACACGACCTGTGGACGGCTTACCGTGAAGGAGCTTTTGGAAAGCAGCCGCGACCATTTGTCAGCTGGTTGATGCTTGTTGAAGACGCTCCCGAATCAAGATCTCCCGTAAGAGACTCTTCACCTCATTTTCCTGTGTTCAAGGAATTCAGAGGGGCATCATATCTTGACAGGTATGACATTTTGTGTCGCAAGCTCGTTCAGGAACAACTCTATACAACATCTACACTTATAGCTTCGCCCCGAAAAGCTTGTTCTAACGGCGCATTCACAGAATTATCAGAACTGTCAGGCCTCAAAACATTTGTTACCTCATTTGCCGGCCACATCGCAGCCGCTGCCGCCCGGCTCGGGTAAAAAGTCAATTTGCGACCCGAGATAAAATATTATGAATAGTTACAAACTTCATGAATGCGAGAAACTGCCGCAAAATGGGGTTCAGATAATATATTCAATGGACATGGAAGAAAGAAAGGACATGACTTGGCGCCTGATCATTCGCCGTGAAGCAACAGAAAATGATTTTGATGAAAACCATTATCTTGAAGAAATCGGCGAAACATTATGGGAAACGTCATTGGAAATAATTCATTGTCCGTTTTGCGGGAAATTTCTGCCTGAGATTGCCGGTAAAATCTACCCTGATCACGGAAACTTCATTCACTATGATTGCTCTGGCTGGTCTACCAAAAGGAAATGACCATATTAGAAAATAAGCATAAAATTGAAAACGAGATTCAAGAACTGCAAGTTGAGTTAAAAGAAGTTGAAGGGCAACGGGCACAAATCATTTCCAGGATTCAACTTTTGCAGAAAAGTCTGACTCTTGATGAATTCATGGGTCGCGACAATTCAGGCGATTTCATCGAAAAAACAGATAATAGCTCACCCCCCGAAAAGAAGATCAGTCTTTTTCGTTCATATTTTCGTGGTAGGGAATTCCACTGTGGTCGGAACCGATCTGGAAACTGGTCGATGGAAACATTATCCACTCCCGGTGCGCCCTTATTGGCTTTCACCCGTTTCCAGGCGGTTCTTACATTCTCAGTTGACAGTATTCGTTCCAGCAGGTGAAGATTTGGGTCGGGCACTCCGTTGACGCGCCTTATAGTCGCTCCTCCGTTCGGATTCTTCGCGTTATAAGAGCTCATCGGTGCCCTCCCCGAGTTCATGTTCGGCCCTTCGCTTTTGGCAAGCTACTATGGCCTCTGCTGACTCCTCTTTGATCACCGCAGATGTTGCCACCCGTGGCGCCGCTTTATCAAGCTGCATGTCAAAGAGGTCTCCCCGGATAAGAACGTGAACTTTCACCACACTGCCGCAGCATTTACCATATTCAGTGAAGTCTGGGCTTCGTCTTGTTGTGCAGACTCGCCCCCGAACTTGGCCTTGTATGCTGTTTCTGTTCGTCAGCTCGTGGCTTTGCACTCCGGCTTCCTTCTGACAGAGCTTCACAGCTCCGCCATTGCCTTCGGCTAGTATTGTATGATAAATATTCATCATATGACTTCCAATACAGAGGACTTGACCACCAGAGTGATCTCACCTCATAAGTTCACGCCCATGCCGGGCGTACACAAGTCGGTTCGAGCGGACAAAGCTCCGCTTCGCCCGCTCAACCAGTTTGTTTCCCGGTCATGAAGCTTGTTTGGTCTTGCAAGCCGAAGCCAGCTGGTCATTATGCAGAGCCAGGGGAAGCTGAAGCGGCCTTGCAGGTAAGTTTGACTTTTTGAAGGCTGATGCCACTTGCAATTTTGAGGATATATGCGGGCTACAGCAAGTTATAATCGGACATTATCG
>CAZMWO010000115.1:0-9291 GCA_964569565.1 uncultured bacterium
GAGATCACGCCGAGAGCCCGGCAAAAGCAGAGATTCTCAGATTGAATTCTTGAACTCATGTGTGACAGAGGACTAGTACTCTGTCACATTTAGTCCTGCGCGTTCACGGCTGGCCGCCGATGAGCTGTAGCAGTTCTTCGGTGCGGGTTTTCATGAGAGCTTCGTCGCCGCGGGACTCAACATTGAGGCGCACTACCGGTTCGGTGTTCGACGAGCGCAGGTTGAAGCGCCAGTCTGGCATTTCGAGGCTTATGCCATCGACCTCATCACTGGCAACAGCCTGAGAGGCATATTGCTGCCGCACCTTGGCGAACAGGGCGGCCGGGTCGCTGACGCGGCGGTTGATTTCGCCACTGGCCGGAAACGCGCGCATTCTTTCATCGACCAGTTGTCCGAGCGTTTTGCCACTGCTGCTGATCAGGCCGTAGACGAGCAGCCAGGGTATCATCCCGCTGTCGCAGTAGGCAAAGTCTTTAAAATAATGATGTGCACTCATTTCACCGCCATATATCGCATCTTCTTCACGCATGCGCGCTTTGATGAAGGCATGACCTGTTTTGCTCTGCACGGGTACACCGCCGCAGCCTGTCACGATGTCGATGGTGTTCCAGGTCAGGCGCGGATCGTGAATGATGCGACTGCCCGGCTGACGGCGCAAAAAGCTTTCGGCCAGCAGCCCGACGATATAATAACCCTCGATAAAGCGACCGCGCTCGTCGAAAAAGAAACAGCGGTCGAAATCGCCATCCCAGGCAATGCCAAAATCAGCCTTCTCTGCCAGCACCGCTTCGGCGGTAGCAGAACGGTTCTCAGGCAACAACGGGTTCGGTATGCCATTGGGAAAACTTCCGTCAGGCTCATGATGAACCTTGACGAATCGGCAGGGCAGATGCGTTTCGAGCCGGTCGACAATCGGGCCGGCGCAGCCGTTTCCGGCATTCACCACTATCTTGAGCGGCTGCAAAGCCGCCATATCGACGTAACCCAGCAGATGCCCGATATAGCTCTCTCTAACATCGAGAGTCTGACGGGTGCCGCTGTACATAGCCTCGCTGAATTCGCCGGCGATGGCAAGATCGCGAATCTTGTGCAATCCATCGTCACCACTTATCGGCCGCGAACCCTGCCGGACAAACTTCATGCCATTATAATCGATCGGGTTGTGGCTGGCTGTAACCATGATGCCGCCGTCAAAACCCTGACTGAAGGTCGCAAAATAGATTTCTTCGGTGCCGCACAGGCCGATATCGAAGACATCGACGCCACCAGCCATGAGTCCATCAGCGAGAGCGTTGCAGAGTCCGGCGCTGCTGTGTCGAATGTCGCGCCCGACTACGACGCGTTCAGGTTTGAGAAACTCAGCACAGGCACGACCGATACGCTCGGCGGCATGGGGGTTGAGTTCGTCCGGCAGGCGTCCCCGCACATCATAGGCCTTGAAACATCTCATTAACTCTTGCATGGCAACCTCCACAGAATAATCGGCAACAAAAAAGCCGCCGTTACAGGCGGCTCTTCGGCATCGGGGCGACTGGACTCGAACCAGCGACTTCATGGTCCCGAACCATGCGCGCTACCAACTGCGCTACGCCCCGTAACGCTTGATCACTATATCAGAAACGCGCAAATAATGCAACAACTAAATCTTATGATGCAAATGTTCCAATAGAATGCTATTATGGGAGAATGAATGTAACGACTTCCGGTTCCACGGGTTTGGATAAACTCAAAGCGGTGTTCTTCCTGGGCCTGAGCTGTAATCTGACTACCTTCGCCGGCTGCGCCATCACCTGGATCATCATGGCAAAAAACGGCTGGGTAAGCGGTGTCTGGCAGACTGCGCTCACAGTTCTCGCTTTTATCCCAGTGTTTATGGCAGATGCCATCGACAATTACACCCTTGGTCGAATAAGGCTCGAACACGAAAAGGGCTGGGATGACGTGCAGATTTCGGTGCATGGCCGCCAGAAAGTAGCCCGCTATTACCAGTTTTTCCGCTTTCTCTCGATCGTCCCCGCCTACCTGCTTGCCGCCGCCATGATCGCCAGTTTTTCCGGGCAGCCTGAAGCCGGCCAGACCATCAAGACAGCCTTTCTGATTGCGTTCGCCGCACAGTTCTACCGCAGCTACTGGCTTCTCAAAAGACATATCGCAACACGCCTGCCATCATTCGGCGGTCGGCGCCTGACCGGGCGCAGCCTGATTATTGCCAGCGTCGTTACCCTCTGGTTCATCTACTTCTGGAACCTGCCCGCGCAGCCCTACAGTCCGGGCCAGATTTTCGGTTCCGGCCTGCTTTATTTCTTCATCGCTGCCGCACTGCACCCTTTACCGACGCGATATTCTCTTACACGGCCCGGGCGACCGATTGCACGCGGTAATTTTTTCAAGGTTGAAATCATGAATGACGAACAGCTGAACTCTCTGCCGGGTACTGACGCAATCAATGAAGCCATGCTCCAGCCATTTTCGGCAGCCGGGTTCAAGCATCTTGCCAACATAAGATTGCCGCTGCTTGAACTGCCGTTGTTTCAGGCATGGGGGCATGCCCTCATCGCCGAAGACGGAAAAACACTTCTGCTCCTGCTGGCCTGCGAACCACACAAAGGAATCCATCGCAGCCTGATTTCGCAAATATCTGAAAAATACCTGGTCACCACCGACTTTGGAGCGCAACAGGCCAGATTCCCCGATTCGCTCGACTATCTTCTGCTCGATCGCAAACTCCCCGGAGAAGACCTGCTTCGTCAGCATCTTGCCCGCATCACTTCAACAGCTGCCAGCCTGAATGATCAGCCATGGCAGCATCTTGAAGCAATCATAAGATCGGTCATCACCTTTCTCGAATCTGAAAATTCCAGAAACCGCGCAGCAGGCATTTCTGAAGGTGTCATCAGCAACGAAGGAGCTGCCAGATGAGCCAGGAAAAAGGCAAAGTTAATATCTCGCGCCGGCCGGTGCTGAAATTACGGCTGTTTATCTTCCAGCTCGTGGCAATCACCGTCATCTGTCTGATGATGAGCACCAGTGAACTGAACCGCTGGCGCCGGCTCAGCGAAACCCATATAAACAGCAAGGGCGTCAGCCTTGTGCGCACTATCGAACCGCACGTCATGCGTTTTATCGACGAAGACAACCTCGCCGGCCTCAAAGGCCTTGCGCAGTCGCTGACTTCTTCAACAATTCCGCACAACGATGTGATTTCCGTACAAATTCTCGACGGCAGCCTGCAGAAACTGGCGGAGTCGTCAAACGAAGCTCCGATGACCAGCGGCGGCCTGACGCATCTTCCCGCAACCGTTGTGATCGCCAACCCGATTTTCGACCCGAAAACTGACCAGCCGCGCGGCACGCTGCGCATGGTATTTTCCAACCGCTACTTCGAAGAGAAAAGCCAGGAAGTTGTCAACAGCACGGTAGTCTATTTCATCATCGGCATGATTATGGCGCTGCTGTCGACCTGGCTGCTCTCACGCATGGTACAGACCCCGGTAGACCTGCTGGCAGAGGCGGCCATAAAAATGTCGGAAGGCGAAGGCGATGTTCATATCGAAATCGATGCCGACAACGAAATTGGAGTTCTGGTTGAGTCATTCAATCAGATGAGTACCCGTATCAACCAGCATCTCACTGAACTTCGCCAGAAGAACCTGTTTCTTGAACACAAGGTCTATGAGCTGTCGACCCTGCAGCACATCGGCCGCTCTCTGAGCAGTATTCTCGATCAGGATATGGTATATGAAACGATTGTCGATAATGTCATCAACGTGCTCAGCGGCGTAAAACGCTGCTCATTTCTGCTCGTTGACGAGAAGAGTAATGAATTCATCTTCAGAGTTGCCAAGGGCCTTGACCCTGAAATCATCCCGGAAGGCGGCCGCTTACCGATCGAAGGGGGAATTGCCGCCAAGGTTTGTCATACCGGCGAAGCGGTTCTACTCAACGATATAGACGAAGACGATGACACCAGGCTGCTCGAAGAGAGCAAAGTCGTGCGCAGTTCGATCTGTTCTCCGGTCAAAATTGCCGGCCGGGTAATCGGAGTTCTGTCTCTGAGCAACCGTATTTCAGGCATTCCGTTCAACGAAACCGATCTTCGCCTGGTCGAAGGCGTTTCGGCAGAAGCCGCGCTGGCAATCAAAAATGCCCGACTCTGGCAGGATCTCAAACGTAAAGTGCTTGAACTCAACACGCTGCACGAAGTCGGCAAGAACCTCAGTCTTGTGCTCGACATCAGCAAACTGCTCGAACTAGTACTAGATCTCACGGCCAATGTACTGGGCGGCGTCAAAACAAGCTCTGTAATACTCTATGACAGCGAACTCGACTGCCTGCAGATCATGCTCTACAAGGGCGAGCGCAGCATGGAATCGATGCAGCCGATCAAACCCGGAGAAGGCATTGCCGGCAAGGTCTTCAAGCGTGGCGAACCCATTATCATCAACGACTTTCAGAAACAGAAAGACGGCGAGACCGGCAGCGGGCGCAGCTCAATTTGTGTACCCCTCAAGGTTAAGGAAAAAACCATCGGCGTGCTGTCGGTATCCGACAAAAAATCGGGCGAACCCTTCGATCAGAGCGATCTCGACATGCTGGTTACCCTGGCATCGCAGATTTCGATCTCACTGTACAACGCACAGCTTTATGAAGACCTTGAAGCCAGTTACCTCTCAGCCGTGCGCGCACTGGCTAATTCTATAGATGCCAAAGACGCCTACACCCGTGGCCACAGTGAGCGTGTCGCCCGCTATTCCATGGAGATCGGCCGCGCCATGGGTCTAGCACCACTTGAGATCAAAAATCTTCATATCGGTGCACTGTTGCATGACATCGGTAAGATAGGTATTTCTGAGGCGATCATCAATAAAGATTCACGCCTGACCGACGAAGAATACCAGGAGATAAAAACACATCCGGCGCGTGGCGCCTCGATTATCGAGCCAGCAAAGTTTCTACGCGAAAAGGTGCCGCTGATCAAGTATCACCACGAACGCTACGACGGCAAGGGCTATCCAGATGGTTTAAAAGGCGAAGATATCCCGCTGATGGCACGAATTATCTGTGCCGCCGACTCGTTCGACGCCATGACCAGCAAGCGCGCCTACCGCGATGTTATGCCACTCGAAGAGGCACGCAAAGAATTGCTGAGGTGCAGCGGTTCGCAGTTCGATCCGCGCATAGTGAGCGCTTTTCTTGAAGTACTCGCCGACGAAAAGAAAGTCGAAGCAATAGCCAACCTCGGAAAATAATGGAAAAAATCTGGAGAATCAGACAGTATGATGCCGCGCGGCTTGAAAAGCTGCGCGCAACCGGCTTTCCGGAAATACTGATAAAAATCCTGATAAATCGCGGTATCTGCGACACCAGCAGCATCGAGCGTTATTTCACCCCGCGCAGCCGCTACCTGTTTTCGCCATTTGTAATCGACGGCGTGTGCACTGCGGTAGACCGCATATTAAGAGCCGTTGAGGCGGAAGAAAGCGTAAGAATTTATGGTGACCGTGATGTAGACGGCATAACATCGACTGTCATAATGACTGAAACGATGCGCAGTTTTCACAAACTGGTCGACTACACAGTACCGGTAATCGAAGACGGATATGGGCTCAACCCTGATTACATAGACGTCGCAGCCCGCGACGGCATCAAGCTTATAGTCACTGTTGACTGCGGCATCAGCAATCTGGCCGAGGTCGAGTATGCACGCCAGAAAGGCATCGACGTCATCATCACCGACCACCACGAACCGCCAAACGAACTGCCCAATGCAGTTGCGATCGTCGATCCGAAACTGCACGATTCATGCTGCCCGCAGAAAAACATTGCAGGAGTCGGAGTTGCTTTCAAACTCGCCATGGCGCTCGAAATGTCACGCTGCAACCGCTTAAGCAAACCACTGGTCGCTTTCGACCTCAGCGATCACGACATTGCCGCCGTTCGCTTTGCGCCGCGCGAAGGCTTTCAACCTCTGCGCAATATCGACCGTTCCAGTCTGGCAGGCTGCGTACCAGTTTTCTACAGCGAAGAAGAGCGCCGCATAATCGGCGACCTCATGCCCGAGATACTTTCATGCGCCAGCTCAGATCCGGCTCTCAAGCCGGTTTTTGTTGACAAGGTCATCGAAGCATGCATTCCCGACGAAGCAAAATTAAGCAAGGCAGAAATCAAAAAAAGCCTGAATCTTGAAGAAATCGAGGGTGGCCGCGCACTGCTGCTGATTTATCTCAAGTGCATAGAAGCCAAACTGCCGGCGGTAAAGGCCCTATGGCACCGTTGCCTCGACATTCTGACCATCGGCACGATTGCCGACATGGTGCCGTTGCACGGCGAAAACCGCACCTTTGCCCAGATGGGGCTCAAATTCGTAGGAAAAAGCCGTCGTATTGGCTTGAACTGCCTGTTCAACGCGCTGGGCTGGAAAAACCGCCAGGTTACGGAACGTGATATCAGTTTCAGCATTGCGCCGATTCTCAACTCATCCGGGCGGCTGCGCACGGCTGAACTGGCAATAGAGCTTCTGTCAACCAGCTTTGCGCCAAAGGCCGACGAACTGGCAAAACAGCTGTTCGAGCTCAATAACGAGCGCAAACGCCTTGGTGAAGAGTGTTACAACACAGTCAAGGGTTACCTGATCGAACAGAACGACCTGGTCAACGACCGCATACTGCTTGTGGTCGCTCCGATCAAAAACCAGGGAGTTACCGGTATAGTTGCAACCCGGCTGATGCTTGATTACTGCCGGCCGGTAATTGTATTACTTGAAGATCAGGGTAAATACCTGGGCTCGGCGAGAAGCTTCAAAGATATCAATATCATCGAAGCGCTCAACCACTGCGGCCAGCACCTCGAAAAATACGGCGGCCATATTGGCGCGGCCGGGCTGACAATGCCAATCGGTAATGAAAACGCTTTTCGCAACTGCCTGCGGGCTTATGCCGGCGCCAACATTCTGCAGTCCGACCTTCAGCCTGAGTGGCTGATCGATTCTGAGCTGCCGATAGAAATGATTGACGAGCAGTTCCTCAAGGATATTCTGAATTTCGCCCCTTTCGGCATCGATAACCCGGCGCCGGTGTTCATGACTGAATGCGCCACCTTTCAGGAGATACGCAAGGTAGGCGAAGGCAAGAACCATCTTCGTTTCAAGTTCCGGCGCCAGAACGGGCGCAGCATTTTCGGTATAGGTTTCAATCTCGGCGATATAATGGCTCCGGACGTATTGCGTGATGGCACCTGTGATCTGGTGTTTCATGTCGAACCCAACGATTACAACGGCGTCAGATCGGCTCAACTGATGGTGCTGGACTGCCGGATAAGAGGTTTCAAGTAAATGGCTGGAGGAAAAATGGATATTCTAGATCGCCCACCTCTTGACAGATACGATTTTTCGCGCCTGGCAAACATGTGGGAAAGGCTTGTGCTCGAGATTGTCGCCGACATGATCGAGCGTCGCGAAATGTGTGACTGTCAGGACTGTGTTCTCGATACAGCAGCACTGGCGCTTAACAGTCTACCCACCCGTTACTGGATTCTCGGCAGTTATGACGCTTTCTGCCCGCCGGAAAAGTTCACAGAAGACTCGATGAACGTGCGCCTCGCTCAGGAGGCGGTAATGCGAGCTTATCAGCTGGTTTCGCAAAATCCGCACCATTGATAATTGTTTCAACACATTTGTCGATATTATGTAAATCAACATAAGATTTTCCTGAATTATCCAGCGATGTCTGCCGATACTCTGTCTGAATGAGGCTTAAAAATTTACAAGACAAATTCAGACCGTTCTGATAACCTGATGCGTTAAAGGAACCACTCAGCAAGAAATTCTCGGAGGTCTCTATGCAGTGTCCCGGTTGTGGATTCGAAAACGAAAAAGATAACAAATTCTGCAATATGTGCGGAATGGGATTGCCCGGAACTGGCGATTCCATGGATAATCCTGCTGAAAGAGAACCTCTTGATCTCGACCTTTCACTCGACCTCACAGAATCATCTGATCCGGCTGATGCTGCCATGTCTTTCGATCTGGACAGCAGCGAAACCGGAGGACTCGACCTCTCATCGGATTTTGCCGGCAGCCTCGATAAAACTGCTGAAATGGATCTCGACCTCGGCAATCCGGCCCAGGAAAGCAGTCTTGACAACGACTTCACTCTCGACCTCGACAGCAAGAGCGGTGAAGCGGCCGACCTGAACCTTGATCTCTCAGATTCACAGCCGAATATGGATTTCAGCGTCGATCTGGCAGGCACGGGCGACAGCGATTCCAGCAGCCTGAACCTCAGCCTCGATGACGAAGACCCATTTGCCGCCCCACAAGGCGCAGATATATCTCTCGAACAGCCGGCTACAGACGATTTCGACCTTTCTCCGGCCGAAGAAACCATGGAACCGAGCAACGAAAGCCAGGCTACGGCCGAATTTGACCTTGACATGAGCGGGAGTTCTGACACCCTTGAGATAGATGCGCAGTCAGCTGTTGTAGAAACTGAAGGATTCGACTTCGGCGACCTCGACAGCGGCGTCGGCACAGAATCTGTCAGCATCGAAGAAACCTCCGAAGACAGCCTCGACGATCTGATAGTAGAAACAGCCCCCGCGGCCGATGTGCACGACGTGACGACATTATCTGAAGACAGCGAAGAAGTAACCTTCGACATTGCCAGTGATAACGTCGAAGAGTTCAGCATAGATGTCGGCGAAGATCTTGGTGTTACCACAGTTGAAACAACTGAAGTCAGCCTCGATGAAGAAGGCGATGACTTCCTCGACGGGCTGGTCATAAGCAATGAGCCGACTCCTCCCGCAAAACCCGCTCCTGCCAGCAAACCGGCTGCGCCTCCGGTTAAGCACAAAGCCGCCCCGGTTATTGAAGAAACTGAAGATGAAGACCTCAGCAATCTTATTCTTGGCATCGAGGGCGGTGCTGTTCCGGCAAAAGCTGCAGTGATAGACGAAGAACCTGTTTACGCAGATGAAGCGGCCGAAATCGAAGAAATGGCAGTCAGCGAACATTCTGACAGCGAAGACGATTTCGATATGTCGACAATTGCGGCCCTTGGCGAACCATCGCGTGCAACCATATCACAGGAGCACGCAGACGAAGAACACTTACACGAACCTGCCATTCTTGAAGAAGCGCCACCGCTTTCTCCGCTTGAACAGCTGTCTGAGCTCAGACAAATGCTTGCCGACAGTAAAGACCCCGATGAACGCTATTCGCTCGCCCTGCGTATACGCGATCTGGGACTTGCCGAATCAGCCGGCGACTTTATCAAACTGCTGACCGACGAC
>CAZMWO010000116.1:0-3312 GCA_964569565.1 uncultured bacterium
TACACTTTTTCATTTTTTTGCACCTGTTTTTTCTCTGACAATGAACGGCAGTCGCCCGAGCTGGCGCACCAGGCGCTGTAGGATGCTGATTCGCGAGAGGTGCTCAGGATTGGTATCGTCGAGCACCGGCGGCAGATTCATCAAGCAGGCTTCGATATTCACCCTTTCACGGGCGAAGAATTCAAATATTTCGCGATAATTGATGCCGGGCTGTTTTTCAAGCTTCGCCAGCGATTCAACGATCTCCTTTTCGATCTGGCACTCTGTGATTTCTTCAGATATGAGTTGTCCGCCTTCGACCTTGCTGCGCAAACGCTGATAAAGGGTTGACATGGCTTCAATATCAGTGGCGGCAAGTTCTTTCCAGGTTCTGACAGCATCATATAGCCCGGCAGGGTCGAGCTCGAACGTCGACAGAAAGCCTTCTCCCAGTATTCTGGCTGCCGGCTCCCGTTGCAGATCGTCGACCATAGCCTGAGTCCAGGCACGGCGGGAGAGATTATGATCTGGATAGATGTCTGAAAACGCCTGAAAAATATCGACACGGAAGTCGGCTGCGCGTAACAGGGCGGTTATTCTGGCCGGGTCAGAGAGCTCACCGGCATCGCCGGCAATGTGATTACGCATCAGCAGGGCAAGACAGAGAACCTTCGCGACAACCTCACCGGGAGCATGGATGCTACCGGCAAAGAAATCACAGATGTCCTGAAGGACCGGAACCAGCTTTTTGAATGCCGCGATATCGCCGATACGGCTGATTACTACCGAAAAACCGGTAGATGGCAGCAGTTCTGCAATTTGCGTGCGTTCGCCTTCGGCGATGAGTGAAATCAGCACGTTGATGTCGGTTGCGTATTTTTCCAGTCCCAGTCTTGGAATCAGCCATAAAGCACAACGCGCCAGCTGATTGCCGGGCTCAGGAATGAGGATTTTATCCTTGTCAAAGCGTGCAGCCAGCTGCAAAAGCTTGTCGGGCAGTTTCTCGACATCGTTGCGCCAGACTTTAAGCAGCCGCGCGAAATGATCGTCAAGTTCAGCGGATCGCAAAGCAGCTTCCTGACTCTGCGGATTGATTTTTTCTGAAATCGCTATGGCCGCCGGCATCATCCTGCCCCGGTTATTTTCACAGGCCAGCAGCGAAAAATGCGTTTTCATGTAGCGATGCAGCACCGCCTCGGGAATTTCGAGATAGTCCGGCCGGAATTTTATCAGCAGAGGTTGCAGCGATTCCTTGTAATAGCAGAGATGCGAAATGCGAAGGCCTTCCGAGCGGAGAACGTAGCCTTCCGGTAATATCGATCTGATTCTGGTTTCGAGAATCTTGCGGCGTTCGGCTGTTTCGCAGACCACACCGATCTGTTGTAACACCTGCGGATAGAACTGGGCACCGGATAGAACATGATATTTGATGGTAAGGCCGTCATGGCTGGCGGTGACATTTGTCGCCTTGAGGCCGTCAAGATCTACATCACAGACCTTGTCGTCAAGCATTGCAGTAAAATAGACCGGCGGGTGCACAAAACGGCTGCTGCTGCTCCATGGCCTGGCATTGCAATTCAGGGCACCGAACACGATATCTCTGATTCTGGCGACATTCTTTTCGAGAGGCAGTTCAGAAAGCTGACGAATGGCAAAAAGATATTTTTCGCCGTCAACCTCTCTGGTCACGAGATCTTTGTATTGAACTCCCTGGGCCGCCGCAAAGCCCTGAACCGCCAGCGATGGCAGGTTATTGTAGTCGAACGCTCCGGCGGCTTTCGGCCCACGCACTTCTTTAGCGGCTCCGGCCCGGGAATCGGTAAGTCCTTCGATCAGCACGCCGATTCTGTGCTGTGAGATCCAGCAGCGCAGGCGCGAGAATTCAAATTTTTCTAGACGCAGAGCCTGGCCGATCGGCTCACGCAGATCAGGCGGACTGGCGACAAAGAGGTTGTCAGGCAGACAAAGGAAGCCGGCTTCAAGTAGCAAGGTTTTCGGCAAATTGAACTCCATGTAGTGTTTGCAGGCTCGAATTATAGACGGCCGGGCACATTATTGCAAGTCACCCGGCAAGTCGTGACTGGAAAAGAAAAAGCCGGGATTTTACTAAGCCTCGAGATTTTTTATGATGGCGTCAGCCGAATCAGCGTCATCAGGGAAGGTAAGTGTCTTGAATTCGACATCTGAATAGAGCTTGCGAGCAGATTCAAAGTCGATAAGCACGCGGTTGATATCATCGGTTATGCGAGCCTGAAACTTCAGCGCGCCTCGCGAATTGATTTCGGGAATCATGATGAGAATACTGTTATCATCGAAACGGCATAACATGTCGCTCTCACGCATGTAGGATGCGAGACGCAGGCCCATCTCACGAATCAGTTCGGTTCTGAATTTTCCTATCGCCTCATCATCAGAGCTTTCATCCTGAAAATGAATTTTTTTCAACCTGATCAAAACGAAGCCGACCTGTGTTTTTTCGTTTCTGGCGCGGTTGACAAGGTTTTTCATGCAGTCGACAAAATAATCGCGAGAATACAGTCGGCTGGAATTATCAACAAGGTTGCGTTCAATCAGGTTGAGCTTCTGGTTGGTGGCTCTGATTCTGTTGTTGAGTTCTTTCATGATGCCGAGTGCGACCATTGGAAATTCGCTGATCAGATCGCAGAATTCGCCCTTGCGCAGTACGAGCAGGCGGGAACGGACATCGGCCATGGCAGAAGCTGCGCGCGGCTTATCGTCGTACAGGCCCATTTCCCCGAAAAAAGCGGCTTTTTCACAGCTGGCCAGCACCTTGATTGCCGGTTGCTTGCCGGTAAAAATCGAAATTTTGCCTTCGACCACCAGATACAGACAGTCGCCGAAATCGCCCTCCCAGAAAATGATTTCGCCTGATTCGGCTTCCTCTTCGCTGACAACTTCAGCTATTTTTCGCAGTTCGTAACTGGACAGGCTCGAAAATATCGAAATGCGTTTGAGAAAAAGAATTCTTTCGATGATTATCATAGTTGTTCACTCATTGGTATTGCATGGTAATGCCGCGAGCCCTGAGAGTCTCGGTTGCCCATCGGCAGGTCGACAGAACAGAATCGGAAAGCGAGGCGTCGGCCTCGATCTTTTTGAGCACTGGTATCAGATCTCGAATCTCAGACATACAAACGGTATGTATCGCCGCCTCTTTAAGCTCATTATCAGAAGAGTTGAGATACTTGCCGAGTATTATGCGCAGGTCTTTTTCGCGCATTGAAAATACCTTCATTGCGTAAGAGGCGATGTTTTCGAGAGAAATGTTTTCGAGCACCGGGATGATGTGATAAACCAGCTGGCGTTCGCCCA
>CAZMWO010000116.1:3322-9249 GCA_964569565.1 uncultured bacterium
AGCGTTACTGACCAGCTCTTCATTCGTCGAATAAAGGCTCTTGAACAGGTCTCTCGCCTCGCGGTTCTGTTCAGGCGCAATCAGGCAGACGATCAGTCTGGTCAGCGACCAGGCGCGTTCACGCAGCAACATTCGCATGTATACTGAGCTCTCGGCGGCCGTATCGCGGGTGATCACGTATTCTTCAAGCTTATACTCGTAAAGCTGCTGAATTACACGTTTGCCGAACAGGTGCAGATAGTCTCTGACGCTGTTATCCTGAGACGTCGCAAGAATCCCCGCCACCGCTGCCTTGGCGTATAGAGTAGCCTCGCTGCTCTCGAGCACCATGATCAGATCGCTGAATTTGTCGTCGTAGTGTGCGATGAGAATCTCCTCGGCGATCTTGCGGTTACGCGGGCTTGAATCGGACAGACCCTCTATCACATGATAGAACCACTTAGACTCGGTCAGACGTGTAAGAATTCTGAGCGCAAGATATCTGATCTCACGCAGATCATCCTTGATCAGGCGGCCGATTATCTCGTAATGTTCATCGGTTTCACCGCTGACCAGAATTTTTTCGAATGCCTGCGCCGCCGCCAGCCGGATTCTGACGTCACCCGAAGAAAAGAACGGCCGCAGGTTGACCCAGAAGCGCTCATCACCGGTATGACCGATGATTTCGATACCCTTGAGCACGCTCGCGCTGTCACCGGCCAGAATGTAGGCCTGAATTATCTCGAGCGAGCGCATCATCTGGTCGAGATCGCCGATACGCACGAGAATCGCCGCGGCAATGCACCTGAGGTGTTCTGAATCACTGGCGATAAAGCCGGTAACTCTCTGCCGCAGCCGCGGGGAAGAAGGGAATATGCTTATCGCCTTGAGGGCCTGGTACTGCAGATCGACATTCGTGCTGTCGAGGCAGGCAAAAAGGAACTCGGCGGTAAAATGATCGACCGGTAGACTGACCTGCCTGAGCAGTTCGATTTTTCGTTCATCAGAGAATTTGCCGATACGCTGCAGCATCTGTTCACGGCTGCCACGGTCGCAATTGCTCAATATCAGCTGCACGATGAGCACCGAAGTTTCTTCGTCAGAGCTGTCAAGATGGCTGAGCAGCATATTGAAGGTGTTGCGGTCAAGATTGAGCTTCTGCAGCGCGCCCTTGTGGAAAAAGTCAAGACTGGAACTGCGCAATAGTTTGAGCAGGCTGTCACGGTATGGAGCCCGCATGAGAACGGCTATGCCAAACCAGGCCGACATCGCCAGCAACGGAAAAAGCCTGACCAGTTCAGTATTTTTGCCGGCGTAATAGAGGATGAGCCCGGTGACGACCGTGCCAAGAGGCTGCAAAACCCCTTCGCTGACCGTTATTATGCGTGCCTTTTCGCGCGGCGGCAGGGCATTGTAAAACAGGTTGCTGACCGGTTGAAAAAGAGCAGTCAGCAGGCCGAACTGCACAAATTTGAGCCACACCCCGGGCCAGAGCGAGAATGACATGAAGGTTGCGGCAAACGCCGACATCGCCAGGGCCGGGTAGATGAGATTGGTGTTGCTGATGCCAAGGCGATGAATAAGGTTACCGGTAATGAAGGCCTGAAAAAGAAAAGCCAGCAGACTGGCAAAAATCGTAAACCAGCCATAAAACCGGGCAAGTTCGTTCTCACTGCTGAAATGCAGGTTTAAAATCGAAGCGCTCTGAAACTCGGCAAAATAGTAGGAAAAGTTAGCACAGACAGCAGAGAGCACCAGAAAAAGAACAAGCCGTGACTCGGTCAGGGAGTGCATGAAATTACGCAACCGGTCAAAAAACTTTGCCTGCCTCTGGTCACCCGGCCTCTGAAAAAAGCTCTGGATCTGGGGTTTGACAAAACTGCCGCTGCCCAGAAAGAAAAAGACAAATGCGGTTGCATGCACTATCACCCAGAACCAGAGGATCGAAGGTACCGGATAATACAGGGCAAGGTAGCTGAGCGTGGCACCTGCGGTGACCCGGCCGGCAATGACTCCGGTAAACACGATCGGAACGAGACGCTTTGCCTTGAGCGAATTGAACTGAGTACCGAGAAGAACCGAAAGAATGACCGGCAGAACGAACATCATGAGGTTGGTGACGAAGTAGAGAACATAGGGACCGACTATAGAGCTGTTATCTTCGATTCCCGAAAACTGCACGACACTCAGCACGGCCAGCGCAGAAATCATGCCGACCGCCGAGGTCAGCTGGCGTTTTTCCACCTTGCCCTGAAGTAATGCCAGAGTAAGACTGAGTGGTATGGCGACCAGCGAGCAGACTATGAACATCAGCGGCAGATTCTCAACCCCGGCACGTTTGATGAACAGGGTATCTGCAATCGAATCGCCAAGAGCGATCGAAAACCAGCAGAAAAATGTGAAAAACCAGAAGAAACCGGTTTCGCGCCATTCACCCGGCCTTATGTTCAGCATAGATTCTAGTTTGTTAAGCAGCATCGTGGTTACCAGAAGTTCCAGTCGTAGCGCACATTTATTCGTTGATCGCGTTCCGGCTCTTTGAATTCAAGGTTGACGACAAAGCCTTTGGGGAGACGATACTCGAAGATATAGGTCTCCTGCTCGTCTTCCTGCATTGTGCCTTCGTAAGCCATGAAAAAATTGCGACCGATATATTTGCCAACCCTGATGAACGACTTCGTCTTACCGGACGAGCGGTCGAACAGAGAACTGAGAAACAGCTCATCCAGATTAAGTGCTGTCGATATTGTATTACCAATGAGCGCAGAAATGTAAGAATTTTTAAGGCCCTCGAGAACCTCGGTTTCAAACAGCTGCTTGCTGTCCGTCTGCATGGCAGAAGACATGTCGCGGCCCAGCGCCAGCATCGCCAGCAGGTCTCCTTCGGCCATCGGCGGGCTCGAATATATGCGGGGTGTAAACGAGGAAACGCGCCCCTGCAGGGTCAGAAAGATTCTTGTGCTCTGAATCTGGCCTTCAGATTTTACGAAAATGTGCGGATCGAAGCTGTCTTCGACACCGCCGAATCTGATTTCGCCGGTGTCGATTCGGAAGCGGCGCTGCTGAAAAAACAGGTTGCCCTGCACACAGCTTACCCCGCCATCAAGCTTAACATCTTCGAGGTCGCCGGCAATCGAGAATTTGCCGCGCATTTCCGCGTTCAAAAAGGAGCTGCGCACCCAGAAATTGCGGGGCACCTCGATGTCAAAATGGTAGTCCAACGAATCGAAAAACAGATCGAACTTGCGGCGGCGACTGAAAATATCACCAGACAGATTGAACCTGCCGCGGGGTACCAGCACTTTACCTTTGACTATCGGATTGTAGAGGTCACCGCTGATGTCGATTCCGGCGCTTGCACCGTTTACTTCGAGGTTCATGAATGACAGGTCGAGCTTTTCGCCGCTGATGCTGGCTGTAATCGAGCCCAGGCTGTTGCGAAAATCTACCTGACCGTAACCCGAAAGTTTGCCACGGCCCAGATGAGCTTCCAGCTTGTCGATCTTGATTATCCGGTCTTCGGTCGACACGGCAAAATCAACTCCAGTAAGCGGCTTGCGCATATTGCTGAAAGCCAGGGTGTCTGCCTTCAGGTTGAGATCGCCGGTTATCTGCGGATTAGAGGGCTTACCGCTGAGACTGAGATCGGCCTGAATCGTACCGCTGGCCTCGCGAAAAACATCGGGCAGATATTCGGGCAGGTCGCTGAGCGGACCGTGCGGAACAAAAAGATGCATACTGAGATTAACCGGGCGGTAACCCTCTGCCAGATCGATATTGCCTTTGAGGTTAAAAGAACTGGCCGGCAGGGTAATACTGGCTTCCTCAACCGTTATTCTGGCCTTGTCGCCTTCAACCTTGCCTTTAACTCCGGGAATTTTGCGCCCGGCAATGACAAGATCTGCTATTGCGGCATTGGCCTTGAGCTTAAGATCGTTCATGTCACCGAACAGTCGTGCATTTAACGACAGGTTGCCTTCATAATTCCAGTTTGGCAGGTCAAACAGGCGACCGAGAGCTTTGATCGAAAAATCATGGCCGTTGATCATCAGTGCCAGCGACTTATGTGGCACTATCACGCCTTCGACGCCAAGAATTCCAAGCCGATACTTGAGTTCAAGCGAGCGGATTTCAATGCCGCCGTTCTGGTAGACCACCTGCATCGGCCGGTTCGAAACGATTACATCGTTTTCTTTCTGAATTCTTATCGATTCAAGCTGCATATTTACTACGTCGGGCACGCCGGTAGTCAGATCACCCTGAAGACTGCAGGCGCCAGAGACCAGCAGGCCACCGTAATCAAAAGTTTTGATACCATGCGATTCAGGAACGAAAGAAAAATCCACGTTGTCAAGCAACAGCTCGGCCTTATAGGGGCGCAGACCCGACCACGAGATTTCACCATCGATACTTATGCCGAGCTTGTCGAATTCGCCGCTGTTTACGCGCAATCCCGCATCGTCAATGACAACCTCACCGCCAAAGTTGCCGAGATCACGCTCGAGCGTTTTGAGATCGCGGGCAAACATGGTAAAGTTTCCGACTTTCCTGGTGGCTGACCACTCGACATCACCCTGAAAGCTGACCTCGCCTTTGAGATCGGGCAAAATTGCGGTTATTGCCGGGATATTGGCAAACCGCAGCGAATCTGCCTCGACAGCCCCGGCGAAACCGTCTTTGTCACTTATCTGGCCCGAAACATTCAGTGTGCCGCCAAAAGCACGCATGAACAGGCTGCGAATTTCGCTCTGAGAACCGAATATGCTTCCCTCATAATAAAGGCTGTCGATTTCATTGGCATCAACCAGGAGGCGCCTGCCGTCGAGCATGAAATCCCAGAAGGGATGGCCTCTTGTTCCATCGTAAGTGATGCTGCCGGCAATCAGACCGCTGACCGCCTGGCCTGCAATACTGTCGGGCAGAAGATGGCGCACGAGAGCAACGTCAAGCTTCTGCAAATTAAGTTTGAAGCCTTTAAGTTTGCCGTCGAGCAGGTTCAGATTCAGATAACCATCAACCGAAGCGTCATTTTCCAGCGCGAGCACAAGCGGAGCAAGGGTAAGCACACGGTCTCTGAAGCTGAGCTGGGCCCGCACCGAATTGCATGGAATCTGCATGATATCTACATTCTGCCCCCACATATGCCCCTGCACTTGAGGGGCAAGAAGGTCACCTTTGACCTCGGCCTGCAATGAAGCGTATCCTGAGGCAATTTCGGGTTTGACTTCGAAATTCTGTAGATTAACGTTGTCGATATCGACTTTAACCGAGATGCTTGCGGCATTGATCAGTCCGGTAACTTTTATTTCGCCACCATTGTCAAACAGGACATGCGGATCGGAAAGATTCCAGGCCGGGCCGGTGCCGAATACCCTGACATTCAGCTCCTGAGGACGAAAGCTGTAAAACCTGCCGTCCTGCATGAACAGGTCAAGATCGTATGCGGTTCTGTCTGGAGCATTCAGATCAAAAGTCACTTTGAACGGCCCGGAACAGCGGCCATGCACGGGTGTCTCGATGAAGGGCCGCAGCGACTGCAGATCTACTTCGTCGAGCTGCCCCGCAACCTCACCACTGAGACGCTTTTCGCCACTCAGAAAAATTGCCGCACTGGCCTGCAGGTTGCCAATTTCACTGTTGAGATTGCCGGTTACAGTAAAACGTGTCTCCTTATCAAGGCTCCAGTTAACTGCCGCTTCTGAGATACTCTTGTTCTGATACTTCCATTTGCGCACAGCCGCACTGCCATAACCGGTTATCTGACTGATATCACCGGCAAATTTGCCGACGAAGTCAGATTCTCCGATGACAGTATTATTTAGCTGAACTCCAAGAAGTGTAAGCAAAGACTGCGGCAGCACGAAGCGTTCACCGGCTATTTCGGCAGAGAAGTCGGTAAGACTTCCCTCGCGCCCTTCATATTCTGCGTCGAGTCTTACACTGCCGGT
>CAZMWO010000117.1:0-1673 GCA_964569565.1 uncultured bacterium
TGGCGATGCTGATTTCAGGTGGGCAGACCGGAGTTGACCGGGCGGCCCTTGATTTTGCCATTGCCAATGGTATTGAGCATGGTGGCTGGTGCCCGCGCGGGCGGCGGGCTGAGGATGGGGTGATACCGAAGCAGTATTGTCTGATCGAGGCCGATACGCCACTATACCAGCAGAGAACGCGCCTTAATGTGCGCGATTCGCAGGCCACTCTTATATTCTGCGATCTAAAAAGGCGTTCGCGTGGTACTGCCCTTACCATAAAGTGTGCCGCAACAATGCAAAAGCCGTATCTGGTAGTTGATATCGACAGTTACGACTGCCGAAAGATTCTAAAATGGCTGCGGCGGGTGCAGCCGCAGATATTGAATGTTGCCGGGCCACGGGCGGGTGAGAGTAGTCGCGCTTCGCTTGCGGTCGAGACCGTGCTTTCGTCTGTAATCTGCGCCGATGACGAGACAGTTATCGACTGGCCGCCAAAGAAGCCTGTTACTCCAGATCTCTTCTAAAACAGCACCGGCATCGTTCACGACGATGCCGGTGCCGATACGGGAGAATTTCGTTATGATCAGTAGTGATATTGCAGCAGGCCCTGCAGGCGGTAATCGTAACCGAAGAACATGTCGTTGCTCAGGGCTATTGGCGAAGCCAGAGTCAGTGACATGCCCGGTTTTACGTGATAGCGCATGCCGAGAACCAGGTCGGTGCTGCGACCGTTGTTAACCCGGTTATAGAAGTTGATTTCGCCCATGAAGGTGAACGAATCGTTGGGGTCGTATTCAAAACCGGCATTAACAAACACGCCTTCGTGGGTGGTGTTGCCATCTCCGGCCTGATAACCGCCGTTGACATGAAAGTTGCCGCCTTCTTTGCGTTTGCTCGAGAGACCGGCAAATACTTCCCAGGCATTGTCGTTTTCGGTGTTGCCGATAGTGATATCGCTGGTCGGAAATATTGCGCCGAGGCCGAGACATGATGCCATGTCGTCGTTCTGCGAGGTAAATTTGAGGCGCAGCTGGGCGTCGCCCATGCCTGAGTCAGAGCCATCCCGGAAATTGTAGGTGATCGGCGCAAACACATCGTAAGATTCGAACGGCAGTTTGAATGCTACTTCGAAATTTTCGCCGGCATAGGTCATCAATATCGGGAATTCCCAGAAATCGCCATCTTCGCCATTTTCGAGCCGCTGCCCGTCGCGGCGGGTAATTTTGTTCCAGACCATGCCGAAAGCTGTCGAGAACATGTTATCGCCGAGCGGATAGGCGGCAAAGGTATTGATCAGGCCGGTCAGCCCGTTGAATGAGACATGATAGTCGTCCTGCTTGCGGCGCTTGACTTCACCGGGGAGTATTATCTGCGGTAGTCCGGAATCAGAGTAGAGAACGGCATCGTCACTCTGGGTAACCGGTGGCAGTGGCAGAGAGGTGGTTGGGGCCGGCGCGGTGCTCGGCGGCGAAGAGATATACCTCGTACGCTGCCGGTATGTAACCCCCTGGCCTTTTGCGTAGTCAGTGGTCGGTATTTCGATGACCTGGCCAACCTTGATTCTGGTTGCGTCGGTTATACGGTTGGCAGAGGCAATCTTTTTCCATTGCTGGGTGGTTCCGTAGAACTTTTTAGAAATCGAGCCGAGCGTATCACCTTTGCGAATGGTGTACGTCTGATACCCGGTGTCG
>CAZMWO010000117.1:1683-9195 GCA_964569565.1 uncultured bacterium
CCCAGCTGCTGTCGGCGTTGACCGATGACGTTTCTGAATACAGGTGTTGCTGCATCGGAGGAGCCATTGAGTAGCCTTCCGGTACGTAACTCTCGTAATACTGGGCAGCAGCGCTTGTGGCCATTCCCAGAATCAGAAACCCGGTCAGAAGGTATGAATGATGCCGTTTATTCATGGAACTTCTGTTCCTTTCAGTGTTAGAAGAAACTCTTGTTTCTTGTAGAATCAGGAAGTTATATTTTCCCGAGGTCTGTTATCGGATGATTTCGCTGAATCATTAAGCTAACTTGAAAAAAAAGCACTCTGCGGTAACAATCACGCTCAAACGGTCATAAGGTTTGACACATTTGTTGAGCCTGTGCTAAGTTCATCGGGTTAAAGCTTAATCTTAAGGCGGGAAACTTGCTGATGAAAAAAACCTTCGTGGTTGATACAAATGTCATTCTCCACAGCCATCAGGCGCTGTTTTCTTTTCAGGAACACGATGTGGTCGTACCGCTGGGGGTAATCGAAGAACTCGACCGTTTTAAAGGATTCAACGATGAGCGTGGCCGTGAAGCCCGCCAGGCTTCGCGTGAACTCGACCGCCTGCGCGAGCGCGGCACTCTTGCCCGCGGTGTGCCCCTCGACAGCGGCGGCACATTACAGATCATGATTGATTCTGAAATCGAAATTCCACAAGGTTTTGGCCTCGATTCGCACAAGGTTGACAATCGTATTCTCGCCTGCGCTCTCAGCCTCAAAAAAGATGGCCGCAACGTCGTTCTGATCAGCAAAGACATCAACTGCCGCATCAAAGCAGATGCGCTTGGCATAAATACCGAAGATTTCGAAACCAATAAGGTCGATATCGACGAACTCTATACCGGCTGGCGCGAACTGGTTATGCCGGTAAGCCGCATCGAAACCTTTCTGCGTGAAGAAGGTGTCGAATATCAGGAAGACGACCTTTTTAAAAACGAATTCGTGCTGCTCAAGGCTGCCGAAAACGAAAACAAGACAGCTCTTGCCAAATATGACGGCATACAGAAGCGTCTGCTGCCACTTTTCCATTATAATTCCCGACCCTGGGGTGTAGAAGCACTT
This sequence comes from uncultured bacterium, assembly GCA_964569565.1. GTDB lineage: Bacteria > Muiribacteriota > Ozemobacteria > Ozemobacterales > Ozemobacteraceae > Rifleibacterium. The sequence continues at coordinate 2,770 of CAZMWO010000117.1, forward strand.
AATCTTCAGCAGAAATTCGCCATCGAACTGCTGCTTTGCAACGAAATCCAGCTGGTCACTCTGGTCGGTCGCGCCGGAACAGGCAAAACCCTTCTCGCTCTCGCCTGCGGTCTGCAGAAGACCATCGACGAGCATCTGTTCCGCAAGCTCCTCGTCAGCCGCCCGATCATGCCTCTCGGCAAGGATATCGGCTATCTGCCAGGTTCCAAAGACGAAAAGCTCAGCCACTGGATGCAGCCGATTTTTGATAATCTTGAGTTCGTCATGGACCGTCTCTACAAGAATTCAGACGATGTCGACAAAAAGATCAGGTTTCTTATTGAATCGCAGAAGGTTCAGATCGAAGCGATCACTTACATAAGAGGTCGCAGCATACCCAAACAGTATCTGATAGTCGATGAGGCACAGAACCTGACTCCACACGAGGTTAAGACCATCATCACCCGCGCCGGCGAAGGCACCAAGGTTGTTCTGACCGGAGACCCGTATCAGATCGACAACCCCTACCTCGACAGTCCATCCAACGGTCTTAATTTCGTTATCGAAAAGTTCAAGGATCATAATCTGTTCGGGCATATCATTCTGCACAAGTCTGAACGTTCGTCTCTCTCTGCTCTCGCTTCCGAATTGCTGCAAAGCTGATTTTTCGAGGTTGAAGATGGTATTAAAGAACCGCAGGGCGGTAACTTTTATCGAAATAGTTATTGCCGTTGGCATTCTGGCAGTGGCCATGATTCCTTTGTTCGGACTCATCAGTCGTCAGACGGTCGATACCGACCGCAACGCTTCACAGGCTTTTGCCATGAACAAAGCCTCAGAAATTCTCAATGCGATTCTCGACAACGTGCCTTTTGCCGCGCTTCGTCAGGGTAACCCCGGTTTCATCAGGGTCGATGACCTTGCCGGCAAGCGCAAGTTTAATAATTTTAACGAAGATTGGGCGCGCAAGATGATTCCGTTTCTGTTTGAGGGTTCTGAAAAGCAGGGTGCCGGCTGGCCCTGCCGCGGCATATTTGTCGATTCGCGCGGCATACATTATCTGGTGCACCTGCGCGTCGAAGATGTGTCTTCTGAGCAGAAACCGCCGCGGCCTGAGCGTGTAAAAGTCGGCACGAGCTTTCCCGGCGGTTCTCCGGTCAGCTTTGCCGAGACAAGTGAACTGACCTTCTCTTATCTGCGTAATCCGGCCCTTCTTTCTGATGGCAACTGGATACAGGAATACGTGCGTGATGCCACGCAGCGGCCATTTGCCGAAGTCGATCTCGGTGCCGGCCGTGGCATCGCCGAATCACCTCAGAACATCTATCAGGATGAAGGCATGGAAGTCTGCGGGCCTGATGAACCGCGCTATCTCGACCCGACAGCCGAGCGCTATACTGCCAAAATGGTTACTGAAAAAGTACCATACGACGCCCCCGAAAAATATGGCTGGTGCCTTATGAAGAAGCTTCTGATCCAGGTGCAGTGGAATCTTGACCAGAAGAATTTTCAGAATCCCGAGGCCACCGATGGGCGTGTTCAGCGAATTCACCTGATGACGGTCAAGGGGGATATCGACTGATGAAGACAACTTTGCGCAAAAACAGTGGTATAGCAATAGTAGTGGCCGTTTTCTTCGCTTTCTGCATGCTGATTCTGTTCGTTGCCATGATGTTCAGGCAGTCGAGCACCGCCCTCCACAATCAGCTGACCATAGATGAGCGCCAGGCCTTCTTTGCGGCCAGAGCCGCCATGCAGCATTTCCTGCTCAAGGCAAAGCTTTTTCCGACAGAACTTTACGATGCCGTAGAAATTTCGCAGGGAAAGAACCCGCTGTGCGCCTTTGCCGAGTTCGAAGGCACTACCGAAAATGGCCAGCCGGCTTTTGAGCCGATGGCGACACGCTCCGATCTTTATGTCCGGGTGCGCCCTGAGCGCGAACTCGATATCAACCAGCAGCCCAAATATTTTTACCACCCGCTGCCCGGTAAAGATGCCTTTATCAGGCTGGGCAGCTACCACAACCCCGATTACCGTTTTCTGGCCCCCGGCCTTGCCAGAAGCGAACCTGAAGACCGCTATGTAAAGCCGTCGCCGCCTCCGGCATCAGTCAGCCCAGGCAAGTATCTTGCCTATTATATTCGCGACTGCAGCAACATGCTGATGGACGGCGCACGCGTGCAACCGGGCCTCGAAATCGTTATTTCGCCCGAGGTCAAGAATATAAACGAATGGGATGCCGCAGCCAAAGACGGCTACCCTTATACCATGAGTTACAAGGTTACTGACGTTAAGATTCAATCGATAAAGGGCCTTCGCAAATATGGGGAAGAAGCCATCGAAGTCAGCGTCGAAGGCGCTGTAAAGAATTTTCAGGGTAAGCTGATACCTCAGACTCAGAAGCGTGTTCAGCGTATAACCAGAACAGGGGCGGTAGATTGAGATATTCCAAGCTTTCTGTAAGGGCTTTCACTCTGGTCGAAATCGCCGTTGCCTGCGTTGTGCTCGCGATGTTCATGATCGGGGTCTATCAGTTGTTTATCGGTGGCAGTAAAACGGCAGGGCGCGCACAATGGATCACCGGCACCGTCGATCAGATGCGTAACGCCCTGCAGATAATCAGCCGCGACATTCGCAGCGCTACCTACCCGACAACTCTGTTTTCAGATACCTTTTTCGACCCCTGCGACAACGATAATATTTCGGTGCCGGCGCAGTTTTATCTGCGTATTCTCAAAGACCGCGAGCAGATCAAAGCCCCCGCCAGTGGCGAACTCAAAGTTATGAGCTGGGTCATGTGCGAACCCGAAAAACCACCGACTCAGCCCGGCAAGCTGGTTCGCAACGAGGTCTGGCTCGATCACGCGATAAATACGCCGGGTGGCCCGGTTGCCAATCTACGCATAAAGACCGAAGCTTTTACTTATACAACCAATGCCCAGGGCTCTTATGCCAAATCGGGAAACCTCAGTTTAAGCCCGATTCCCGAAGAATCGCGCGACCGCGTTTTCGTTAATGACGTAGAATCGATTGAGTTTTCAGTCGCCGGAACCATACCGCCCGAAAAACCTGTGGACTTTTTACCGATTTCCGTTAAAATACGTACCCTGTATCCCAAAGACGAGAAAGTCTTTAAGGAAAATTCGATTATGGCGACTCCGCAGGTCGGTATTGATACATTTTAAAATTAACTGTATAGTGTTACACCATGTCTAAAAAGTGGCATCAACTAGAGAAACTTGACCACAAGGCTCTCAAAAAGCTTCAGGCCGAGCGCGAAAAGACGGCCAGGCAGGCCCAGGAGGCCGAAGAGAAGAAGCGCAAGATGGTAATCGGCGGCGCTGTTCTTTTCGGCATCGTCGTTTTGTTGATCTTCGTTCAGATCATGCGCGGCCGATCGGCTTCTCTGGCACGCCAGGAAGAACGCGCGAAAATGCTTTTTTCACGTATTTCCGATTACAGCGGCAAGGTCGAGCATCGCAACATCGGCACCTGGGATAAACTCACCGAAAAGTTCGAATTCGACAAGGAATTTACCTATAAAACCGGCGAAGAATCTACGGTTACTGTTCAGATGCAGCTGGATAACCAGGTCAAACTGTTTCCGCTGTCAGAAATGACCGTGTACCCGCCCGCTCTTAACGAAACCGAAAATAAAATCGAAAAGGAACCGGTTCTTCTCTCGCGCGGAGAGCTTACTGCCGCTATTTCCCTCGATGGTCGCGGCGTTCTCGAAATTGAAGTTGCCGATGTGGTTGTCGTCGGAGCTTCCGGGCTGTTCAAGGTTATATACGATGCAGAGAAGGCCAAAGGTGAAGTTGTCGTTAAGAATGGCCTGGTCGAAGTCAGCAAAAAACGCGGCGGCGGCCGCCCGGTGAAGGTTTCCGGTTTTTATAAGATCACTTTCGGCGAAGGCGAGATCAGCACTCCAACCCAGGCGAGCGTTATTCAATACGACTGGCGCTGACACTCAAACATGATCAAGATTGTCAAAGCAAGGGTGCACAACCTGAAGGATCTCAGCCTTTCCATTCCTGACGGCAAGCTTACTGTCATTACCGGCGTGTCTGGTTCGGGCAAGTCTTCGCTGGCGTTTGACACTATCCACGCCGAAGGCCAGCGGCGCTACATGGAATCGCTCTCTTCTTACGCCAGACAGTTCCTGCAACAGATGGAAAAGCCCGATGTCGAGAGCATCGAAGGCCTTTCGCCGACCATCGCCATTCAGCAGAAATCGACCTCACGCAATCCGCGCTCGACGGTCGGTACCATCACCGAGCTTTACGATTATTTCAGATTGCTTTTTGCTGCGATCGGCAGGCCGCACTGCCCTGAATGCGGGGAAATAGTCGAGAGTGCCAGCGTTGCGCAGATAGTCGACGCGCTGCTGCAGTATCCCGATGGCACTGGAATAACTCTGCTGGCCCCGGTTGTTCGCAGCCGCAAGGGTGAATATAGCAAGGTTTTTGACGAACTGCGCCGCGAGGGCTTGTCGCGCGTTCGCGTCGATGGCGACATGTGGGCGCTCGACGATGAGATTCCCGAGCTCGACCGTAATAAAAAGCATGATATCGAAGTGGCGGTTGACCGCATAAAACTTGGCAAGGCAGATCGTGAACAGACTTCTGCCCGAATCAACGAAGCGGTTGAGCTCTGTTTCAAGCTCGCCGACGGGCAGCTGCTGGTAATCATCGATACCGGGAAGCCGGTCGAAAAGCTGTTCAGCGAGAATCTGCGCTGCGCGCGTTGCGACATCTCGTTGCCAGAAATCAAGCCCCGCCTGTTTTCATTCAATGCGCCGTATGGGTCATGCCCGGCCTGTTCAGGTCTTGGCTTTCAGCTGATAGTCGATCCTGATCTGGTCGTGCCGGATCCTGATCTGTCGATCTCAGAGGGTGCAATCGCTTCTGAAAATTTTACCGATTCTACTTTTTCGCGGCAGTGGATGGAAGGGCTCGCCCAGTATTACAAGTTTTCGCTCAATGCCCCTTTCAAGAGCCTGTCGCCGGAGGTAAGAGAAATCATTCTGCATGGCTCCGGCAACAAGGTGCTCAAGGTCAATTACAAGGGCCGCACCATGGCCGGTTCACTTACCAAGCCTTTCGAAGGGGTTATCCCGACGCTTTCGCGGCGTTATCGCGAAACCAGGTCAGAGGGCGCCCGCAACTTTTATGAGCGTTTCATGCGCACATTGCCATGCCCTGAGTGCCAGGGACGTCGTCTCAACCCGATTGCGCTTTCGGTCAGAATCGAAGGCGAGAACATTCATGAGCTTTCACAGCATGCGGTTGGCGACCTGGTCGATTTTTTCATCGGGCTCAAGCTGACCGAACGCGAGCGGTTTATCTGCAAAAAGATTCTCGAACAGATCAACAACCGCCTGAGGTTTTTAAAAGATGTCGGGCTCGATTACCTCGACCTGTCGCGGGCCGCGCATACGCTTTCGGGCGGCGAGGCACAGCGCATCAGGCTGGCAACTCAGATCGGGTCAGCTCTGGTTGGCATTACCTACGTTCTCGATGAGCCAAGTATAGGGTTGCATCCGCGCGACAACCGCAGATTGATAGATACTCTCAAAAAACTGCGCGATATCGGAAATACCGTGCTGGTTGTCGAACATGACCGCGAAATCATGCAGGAAGCCGACCACCTCATCGATCTCGGCCCGGGTGCCGGTATCGAGGGCGGTACATTGGTATCGGCCGGGCCGCCGGAAACGGTAATTGCCGATAAGATGAGCATGACCGGCAGGTTTTTGAGCGGCAACGAGTTCATTCCGACTCCGTTGGCGCGGCGCGAAGGTAATGGTCGCTGGCTGACCCTGAAAGGGGCCACTCACAACAATCTTAAAAATATCGATGTCGCTGTTCCGCTTGGCCGGCTGGTCGTTGTGACTGGAGTCTCAGGTTCCGGCAAATCAAGCCTGGTCAGCGATACACTGTTTCCGCTTCTCAACAATCAGATCAACCGTTCACGTCTCGAAGTCGGAGCTTATCGCAAGCTCGAAGGTCTCGAACATATCGATAAGGTCGTCAATATCGACCAGGACCCGATTGGCCGCTCACCCCGCTCGAACCCGGCAACCTACACCGGCATATTTTCCCCGATTCGTGATCTGTTCTCGCAGACGGTCGAGGCGAAGACGCGTGGTTATGCCCCCGGTCGCTTCAGCTTCAACGTCAAGGGCGGTCGTTGCGAGGTTTGTGAAGGCTCCGGCCAGATTCAGATCGAGATGCATTTTCTGCCTGATGTCTACGTAACCTGCGATCAATGCAAAGGGCGCCGCTTTAACGACGAAACCCTTAAAGTCAGGTTCAAAGGACTGAATATTGCGCAGGTTCTTGATTTGAGCGTTAATGATGCTTTGCCGTTTTTCGAAGCTTTTACCGCGATCAGACGTCGGCTACAGACGCTGGTCGACGTCGGGCTGGGCTATATTACACTCGG
>CAZMWO010000118.1:0-1552 GCA_964569565.1 uncultured bacterium
TCAACTCTCTTAAGGAGCAAGAAAATGTTAGCTATGCTGGGTAAACTCTCTCTGGGTCTGATCATGGGTTTTGGTGGACTGGGCAGCAGCCTGGGAATCAAGGCCGCAGGTACCGCCGCCGCAGCCGGCTGGGCTAAAGAAGGCAAAGAAGGCAAGCCGCTTTCTGGTAAATTCAGCGGTCTCGTCGGCATGCCGGTCAGCCAGACTCTTTATTGCATGATTCTATACTTCCTGATGGAACCATTTGCGGGCGTGCCAGAAAACGGCGGCGTGCTTTTCGGCATCGCCATCGGTGTCGGTATGTGCGAATTGATCTCTGCCTACGTTCAGGGAATGATTGGTGGCGCCGGTATCCGCGCTCTTGTCGATAACGGCGGCAAAGGTTTTGGTAACATCATCGTTGCCATGGGTATCGCCGAATCGGTTGGCCTGTTCGCGATGGTCGTCGGCATTCTGATTCTGAACTCAAATGTAATGATTAAGGCTGCCGAAGTTGCAGCTACGGCGCCCTGACAAATATTTTCAATTTTTGTTAGCCCATTTCAGGCCGGCTTTCGCAGCCGGCCTGATTCATTGTACGCGGTTCAAGCTGTTACAAAATTTGCCGCGCGATTCCTGATGCGCTGTGGTATACTTTCAGAAACCGCTGACTTTTCAGGAGTGCTAAACAATGGCCCGACTTTTTGGAACCGATGGCGTTAGAGGCCTGGCTAACAAGTTTCCGCTTGACGGCAACACCGTTTTTCGTATTGCTCAACTGGCTACCCGCCAGCTCATGCTCAACCACAAAAAACAGGGTCGCCCCGTCTTTATCGCTAAAGATACGCGCCGGTCCGGCGACATGATCGAACATGCCGTGGCGGCCGGTGTCGCCTCGATGGGTGCCGAGGCCCGCCTGCTTGGTGTTCTGCCGACACCCGCAGTGGCATTTATTACACGAGAACTGCAGGGCATGGGAGGCATCATGATCAGCGCCTCACACAACCCTTTTGCTGATAACGGCATAAAAATTTTCGGGCCTGACGGATACAAGATTTCTGACGAGGTCGAAGAAGCTATTGAAAAAGAGCTGGTGGCGGGCGGAAAGGCTGAACTGCCAACCGGTCGTGAAATCGGCTTTGTCAGTCATGACGATTCTTCGGCAAGCTTCTGGCTTAGCAACCTCGCCCGTGTTGCCGGCGAGAACGTCGGTTCGCGTCGTCTCAAGATCGCGCTCGACTGCGCCAATGGAGCGCTTTCCAGGTGGGCTCCCAAGTTTTTCGCCGATCTCGGTTACAGCGTTGACGCGATAGGCGTTAACCCCGATGGTATTAATATCAATGATGCTTGTGGTTCGACCGTAATTTCGGCGATTCTCAACGTCATGAAAAAAGAGCATTTCGATATAGGTTTCTCGTTTGATGGCGATGCCGACCGTGTTATCGCTATTTCCAGCGATGGCGACATAATTGACGGCGACTTTATTCTGGCGATTACTGCCAAATATCTCAAAGACCGTGAAAAACTGCCGGGCAACGCTCTGGTTACCACAGTAATGGCTAATCTCGGGCTT
>CAZMWO010000118.1:1562-9193 GCA_964569565.1 uncultured bacterium
AAAACTCGTGTTGGTGACCGTTATGTCCTCGAAGAAATGCAGAAGAACCAGGCGGTTGTCGGCGGCGAGCAGAGCGGTCATATCATTCTGGCCGACCACGCCACCACCGGCGATGGCCTGCTGACCGCCTGTAACCTGCTCAGAATAATGCGCGAAACTGGCGCTACACTCAAAGAACTCAGTGGTGTGATGAGCAAATTGCCTCAGGTTCTGGTCAATATCCGCGTTAAAACAAAAGACTACGAACACGTTCCCGAAATCGTCGAAGCGATTCGAGATACCGAAAAGCGTCTCTCAGGCCGTGGTCGCGTTCTTGTGCGCCCCTCCGGCACCGAAAACCTTGTGCGGGTAATGGCCGAAGGCCCTGATGAAGGTGAGATAAAGGGACTCGTTGAGGGTATCGCCCGGACCATATCGAATCACCTCTGCTGAGGCTATGCGAAAAGCTCACTACAGTCTCATGGTTTTGTCTGTATGCCTGCTCTGGCAGCTTTCAGGCTGCTGCGGGCAAAAGACGCTGCCACCGCCGGGCCGCTCAGAAACTGCTGTAAAGCAGCCAGCAGGCGCTGTCGCTTCCGGCAGCGAAAACGCGTCAACGGTTGAAAAGCCCCTGGAACTGCTGGATAAGACCGGTCTGAATTATTCAATAGATCAGGACGGAAAAGCTCCCGGTGACAAAAAGCGCTCTGAGGTCAGCTCCTTTTTTGAAAAGCAGTACATGCAGGGCGTCGAGCTCATGGAAAAGGGCGAGTTCTCTGAGGCGATAACCCTTTTTGACGAACTGGTTAAGCGTTACCCCAATACCGAAGAGGCGAGTATCGCCGAGTTGTGTATTGCCGAACTCTACTTTCGAAACAAGTCGAATGACATGGCGTTGCAGATTTATCAGCGCATCGTCGAAAAATATCCGCATTCGCACGCTGCCGAGAATGCCCGTGCCGGCATAGATTATCTGCAGTCGTTCGACCGTTTTGCCGATGAGCATGTGTCGCCCGAAATCGAGGCGCGCAAAAGGAGAGGTAACTGATGCAGAGGCGCGCTTTTACCCTTATCGAAGTGTTGCTTGCAGTCTTTATTATCGGAGTCGGTGTTGTACCGGTTCTGATGATGTTCATTCAGGGAACCCGCACAGTAGAGAAGGGTGGCGTCATTCTCGAAGCATCGATCGCCGCCCAGAACATACTTGACCGTGCCCGCAGCGACTCCTTCATCTGGCAGACTGTTCCGGTGACCATAAATATCCCCGATAAAAATTACCCCGAATTTACTCTGCCCGAGACCTTTCGTGTAAAGTACCAGGCTTCCGGAACACTTGTAATCGAAGAGGCACCCGGTCACACGGTCATTGGCACCGGTGCCCGCGAGGCGAACCTGCTGCAGCTTACGGTGATTCTCAACTGGCTCGAAAACGGCATTCCCAAAGAATTCCGCCTGCTGAATTACCGGGCTAACACCAACACTGTCAATCTCAAGACATCTTCAACATTCTGATGGGCACAATTCACCATAATAAAAAAGGTTTTACACTGGTTGAACTGAGTATCTCGGTTCTTATCATTTCGCTCATCATTCTGGTGCTGATCGTGGTTTTTCGCAGCAACCTCGCCACTTTTAAATGGGGTCAGCAGCACATGGAATTCAACCAGAAGATTCAGCTGGTCATGAAGCAGATTTTTACTGATTTCAAGCAGATCAACCCGATTCTGCGCCAGGATGAAGACGGGCACATATTTTTGCAGGGCGAGAAGATTGGCGACCTTTTTCCCAACCTCGTAACGATTTTCGATAAAGACAAAAACCCCGAAAATGGCGGTGAAGAGGTGGCTTTTTATCTGACTACCTTTACCAATATCAGTCAGCGCGATCATGTCAGATATTTTATCGACAAAGAAGAGCTTATCAGGCAGAAGACAGACCATGACGGCAATGTCAAACGCTCGGTCATTGCCGAAAAGGCTTCTGAACTTTTTTTCTCAGAAGATCCTGGCGATATCAGACAGATCAGAATCAAACTGACGCTTGCTGACCCGAAGAAGCCTGAAAGGTCTGAGAAGATCGATTTTGCCGTCAGGCTCGAAACCGATCTTGTCTGTGTTAAAACGGTGAGAGAATATGACTGAACACCTGAGCTATTCAAAGAACAGACGCAGCGGCTTTGTCGCTATGGTTTCGCTCATTCTTCTCGTGATTTTCGGTATTCTCGGCGTGGCCTACTGGCTGAGTTCGCGCCTGACAACCGACATGATCTTTGCCGAATCGCAACGCATAAAAGCACGAAATTTTGCCCAGGCCGCGCTTGAAAAAGTTAAAATTAATATAGTGAACCAGTACAACATGAACAACCATGATCTCGATTATCCGCCCCGCTTCACCAATGACCGGGTCAGCAAAGAATATAACATGGAGTTTGCCGATGGTGAGTATAAAGTTGTCAGCGTTCGCCCGTATGAAGAGGGTGGACGGCGCTTTTACAACGTGGGGCATCACAGCAAGGGCGTTAAGATTGGCAATTACGACATCTGGGAAGTAACCACCCGCGGTGTCGCGAAGGCGACCGGCATCAACGCCGAGTTGCGTGCCCTGGTCAAGATTTATCGTGACTACGTCGTCTACTGACGGTTGAGGAGACAGCCATGAAAAAAGTGATAAAGAACATGACCCGGATTGCCGGGTTGCTGCTTTTGCTGGCCTGCCCGCTACTTCTGGCCCAGTCGTCCGGTGAAGCCCCGGCTGACGCCGATCTCATGATTTCTGCTCAGGTGCATGGCGACATCTATGGCCAGCCAAAGGTAATAGATGATTTCGACGGCGACGGTATCAAAGATATCATCTTCGGGGCCACTGACGGGAAAGTGCACATTTTTTCGACGACCGGTCGCGAGGTTTTCAGGCCGCCTTACTGGCCCAAGCAGACCGGCGGTCCTATTCTTGCCGACGTACAGCTTACCGACCTGACCAACGATGGTTCGACCGAGATTATCGTAGCTTCGCAGGATGGCAAGGTCTATTGCCTGAATGCACTTGGCCGCGAAAAATGGGTGGTCAACACCCGCGGCAAGATTCTCATTTCGGCGCCAGAAATTGCCGACGTCGATGGCAGCGGTATTCATCACCTGTTTATCGGCTCAAAGTCAGGAATGGTCAGTCGTATCGATGAGAGTGGCCGCTTGATCTGGGAGGTCCGCATGAACACTTCAGTATCGGCGGCAGTGGTGGCGCGTGATCTCGATGGCTCGGGTATCAAAGACATTATTGCCAAAGATGACGGCGGCAAAGTTATGGTTTTTGGAATCAATGGCATGCCCAAGCAGGGCTGGCCACAGGAAACATCAGCCAATCTGACCTGGCCGTTCAATGTCGATGCCGGCGACATAAATGGCGACGGAATCAAGGAAATTTATACTACCACCCCGGACAAGAAGTTCGTAATGTGGAACACGCAGGGGAACAAGCTCAACGAGTTTCCACTCAGCGATGGAGCCCATACTGCTCCGCGCCTGGCCGACCTCGATGGCGATGGCCGTGACGAATTCATCATCGCTCAGGCAGACGGCACAATAACAGTCTGTGACCGAAACGGCCGGGCTTTATCGGGCTGGCCTTTCAAGACCGGACATGCCATCTATCATGCGCCGCGTATTATAGACATCGACGGCGATGGTCGCCCTGACCTCGTCTTTACCGCCTGGAACCCCGAAGGTGTTGGCGTCAAGGCCGGGTATGTCATGGCTCTTTCGCGCAACGGCACGCCACTGCCCGGATATCCAAAGTATATTGGCAAGACCGTTGCTCCACTGACCTTCGCTGATCTCAACAACAACGGTTATCTCGAAATGATCGCTGCCGGTGGCATAAATTATACCGGCAAACAACTGCATGTCTTCAGGACGCGTGCCCGCAATCATATCAAAATAGCGGTTCTCGGCCAGGAAGTATTTTTTCAATGATGTTGCGTCTGCTCAAAATATTTGCGCTGATTGTAGTGATCATGCTCTTTCACTCAGGCCTGAAAACGGTCAAAGCCCAGACCGAAGAAGATGTCAGCGGGTTTCTGCAGCAGGGCCAGGATTGTTATAATCGTGGCGACCTCACCGGAGCCGCCCTCGAATTCGAAAATATTCTGATGATAGACCGCCAGAATTTCGCGGCGCGTGTCTGGCTGGCACAGGTTTACATCGACCTCAAAGCACTCGACAAGGCCCGACATATACTGCGCGAAGCCGCTCTGCAGGCACCAGATCACCCCAGGGTCATTCAGCTCCAGAAAATGCTGGGCGAGATAAAAACCCCGGTTTCTCTGCTGAATATCGATCCAGTCAAGACCGAGGCGCTGTCTCTGCTTGGCTCCGGTACACGTTTGCGTCGCTTCGGTCTGGTCATCCCTGAGGCAAAAGTCGCTTCTGATACTAGCGAACGTGACCTGCTGGTGTTTGACGATGTCGAAATAGTCGAAGAAAAGCCGATAGAGCCAGATATTCAGCTCGAAGAATACTTCGGAGAGCCGAGCGGACCGCTCGCAGAGGTGTTTAAGACTCTTGAACGTGACGGCCTTAACCCGGCTCTCGATATGTATTTCACCCGATTATTCGAAGATCCCAAACTGGGCGCGGCTGACGACAAAGGCCTGCTGGCCAGGGCAGAGAACCTCTACTCACCAAGGTTCAAGGCTGACCCGAAAGACCGTGAGGCACATTATTATTTTGCTGCTTTACAATACATGAACGGCATGTATCCTTATGCCGAAGAGCTTTTTGCACCTCTCAGAAAAGAACCGGGCGAATATGCTGCCCGCATGCAGCCTTTTCTGGCCGCTATCGACCGCTGGCGCGAGCAGGAAAACCAGCGGATTGCCTCGATCAGGCAGGCAGAAGAAGAACGCCTCGCCCGGGAAGCAGCCGAAAAGGCCGATGCAGAAAGATTTCGCCTGGCTGAAGAAGCCCGCAGCCAGCGCCGCCGCCGTCCGGTCGATATTGCCAGCGGGGCAGCCCAGCCGACAACGCCTGAAGGAGTGGCCAAAGGTCTGCATACCGAAGGTTACGATCTCTATAAGAGGGGTAAACTTGATGAAGCTCTCGAAAAATATCAGGCAGCTCTCGAACAGAGCGGAGAAAACCCTGAGCTGAATTACCACATGGGGCTGGCCTGGACAGACAAAGGGCTTGCCGGCGATTCGGCTGCTTTTGACCGCGCTGTCACTTCCTTTCAGCGTGTGATCAGTCTGGTACCAGACAGCAAGCTGGCCAAAGACGCGCAGGCGATGATCAGAGATATAGATTCTGCAAAAAAAACTCTTGGCGAGTAGATGACCTTTATAAATCGGCGATTATTGTGATATACTTTCATAGCGCCAAATTTCAGGAAGCGAATAAATGAAAACACAACCAGCAGCACTTGCCCGCGAAAAAGACCCCGAACCCGCTCAGGCTAAGGCCGGCATTTCCGATGGTATCGCGCTCGAAGTTCCTGCTACTCTTCCATTTGAGGGCTTTACCTATCTAAAAAAAGAGTGGGTCGACCAGGAAGACGATATCGAATCGGTAACCTTCGGCATGGCACTTGGCCATCTCAACAGTCCGGTCAACTGGGAAAACACCCAGACCTTCGTAATGATGCCGGAATGGGGCACTTCTCCGCTACACCGTTCCTGGGTCGTGCGCATACCGACGCATTTTGAAGGCGCCGAACGCTATCTGTTTCACTACTTTTTTCAGATACGCTATACCAACGGCAGCGAAAAGGTCAGCGACAATTTTACCCAGCTGATCATGCCTAAAACAGTTGAATATATCGACCACTCGGGCAGCTGTGCTCATATCCGTCTGCACTGGAGCCTCGGCAACTGGTCTTACCCGCAGGATACCGAGCTCGAAGTCGATGGCATCGAGTGGGGCAGCGAATTTTCGGTGAGCCATGCCGCCTATCGCTCTGGCGATCCGCTTTATGAACATGGTCGTCTCGCTGCTGTCAAAAAAATTGAAATGCCCAGAGTGTTCAGAGCGCAGATCTGGGCTCCGCGTGGCGAAGAAATAAATTATTGTTTCAATATGCTGTCGATCGATCATGAGGGCAAGCTCCAGCAGAAATGGGACAATAACTGTGGCGAAAACTTTAAGATGACTATTTAAGCCAGGAGATAATCAAACAATGAGACATCCCGACATCCTTTCTCGTGAAGGCAGCATCCTGCTCATCTGTGACGTTCAGAAGAAGTGCATCAAACCGATTTACAAAAAAGAAGCGATGATCAACAACGTGAAATCGCTTGTGGCTTTCGCCGGTATGATCGGGTTACCGATTCTTCTGACCGAACTGTCGCCGCAGAAATTCGGCGGTACCATCGAAGAAATCAAAAAACTGGTGCCGAGGCTCGAACCGATCAAACGCAGCCGCTACAGCTGCTTCGGCAGCGAAGACCTCACTCTTCGCCTCGAAGCCATGAATACCAATACCCTGATCGTGGCCGGCATGGAAACCCACATCTCGATTTGCCCGACCGTTCTCGATGCTCTCAGTCGCGGCTATCGCGTGCATGTCGTACTCAACGCCACCAGCTCGACCAAAAAAGTCAACTGGCATGTTGCGCTCGACAAGATGCGCCGCGCTGGTGCTGTCATCACCACCATGGAAATCGTCATGCACGAAATGATCGGTCGTGTTGATGACCCGAACTACGACAAATTCATGGAACTGGCAAGGCGGGAACTCGACCTCTGATGAATCTGCCCTTTGCCGACAATCCGGCACCGGCCACTTTTCTTATCGGTGGCACCGGTGCCGGCAAAACTGAACTGGCGCTCAACCTTTCGCTCTATAAAGCCCGGCGTTACCAGAACTCTACGCTTATCGACTTCGACATAGTCAATCCGTTTTTTCGTGTTCGCAAGCTGCGTGAAGAAGTCGAAAAGCACAATGTCTCAGTCATCTGCCCGATGAGTCGGGTCGTTTCCGGCGATATTCCGGCACTGCCGGCCGCCGCCTGGGGCGCCGTAGAGAATCTCGCGCTGCCGATCGTCTGCGATATCGGTGGCGGCGAACCCGGTCTGCGACCGCTGGCGCGCATGAGCGAACTGGCTGCCGCCCGCGGCGCCAATGTGTTCTTCGTCATCAATCCTTTTCGACCTGGATTCGCGCGCCCGGCTGAAATGGCCGAAAATTTCCGTCACATGTGCGGCCTCTGCGCGATGACGGTCACGCACATCGTCGCCAATCCCAATATCGGCAACGAGACCACTGTCGAACTGTTCAACGATGGCCTGCAGCGCGTGCGTGAATTTGCCGCTTCAACCGGTGTGCCGATCGCTTTTGCCGTGGCCGCCGAAGGCCTCGCCCACGATCTCGGCACCAGCAGCGCTGATCTGCCCGGCTTTGCCGAACTTGCCGATCTGCCGCTGTTCGTGCTCGAACGCTACTGGAGCGTTCCCTGGCACTTCGGCACAACACACGACGAATAACCAGGTATTTGTCATTCTGCGCGGAGACATCGACCTGGTCGCAGAATCCATACAAGTGCAAAAACATGATGAATTTTGAAGGTGAATTGCTGGTTTTTAGTAAAAATTCAGTTGCAGGTGGAATTATTATTGTGAGTGCGCAGACAGGGATCTCATAAGCGAAAACTTCGAGCCAGGCAA
>CAZMWO010000119.1:0-792 GCA_964569565.1 uncultured bacterium
AGTTGCAGTAGACGGCGATTTAACCTTGATATAACCCTTGGCATCGAGTTCGAGCGCATTTTTTACGAAGCCGGTGTTCGGAGTATGACCGATTGACATGAATAGCCCTTTGCAGGCGTAATCGCTGATTTGCGAAGTCTTGACGTTCTTCAGCCTGATACCTTCCAAAAACTGGCTGCCATAGGCTTCTTCAAGCACAGAATCAAATACTATCTCGATTTTCGGGTTGTCGAACGCACGCTTCTGCATTGCCTTACTGGCTCTGAATTCGTCGCGGCGATGTATCAACAGCACTTTTGATGCAAATCTGGTCAGAAACGAAGCTTCTTCAATAGCAGAATCGCCGCCGCCGATGACACCAATCACCTGGTTGCGAAAAATCGGCAACGCGCCATCGCAGGTTGCACAAGCCGAAATGCCCTTTCCCCAGAACGTTTTAACGCTCGGCAGATCAAGCACCTGCGCACTGGCGCCGGTGGCGATGATTACTGAATGTGCAGTGATCGTGCGGGTAGAGTTACTCAGAGTGAATGGCCGGCTGGCAAAGTCGACTGAATCGAGGTCTTCCATGATGAATTCGGTGCCGAAGCGCTCGGCCTGCTTGCGCATGCGGCTGATCAGATCGGGGCCGTCAACACCTTCAGGAAACCCGGGGAAATTCTCGACCTCGGTGGTGGTCATCAGCTGGCCGCCAGGCTGGCCACCCCTCATGAAACCTTCTACCACTACCGGCTGCAGATCAGCCCGCGCCGCATAAATTGCCGCTGTCAGGCCGGCCGGGCCGGACCCTAC
>CAZMWO010000119.1:802-6208 GCA_964569565.1 uncultured bacterium
ATTTTGTGTGATTATACACCGAAGCCGCCCATAATTTAACCCCGTCTGTGCGGCTGATCTATCGCGTCAGAAGTTATCAGATATGTTAAAATGGCGCAATATTGCCACAGGAAAAATATGATAAGACTTGGATTATGCTGCCTGTTCGTCGAGCAGTCGATAAAATTCTCGACCTCGACCGCCACGCACCTGCTCAAGCTGCCCGAAAAAGAGCGGTTGCAGAAACTGTCGCGGATCTGCTCAGCCAATGCCGAAGCTCTCAAACAGGCATACGAGTTCTGCGCGAAGGCGGGCATCGGCTGTTTTCGCATCAACAGCCAGATCCTGCCACTTAAAACGCACCCGCAACTGGCATATCATGTAGCAGATCTGTCTGATGGAAAAAATATCATCGCAACTTTCAGACAATGCGGCGATCTGCTGCGCCAGCACGCCTTGCGCGCGTCTTTTCACCCAGATCAGTTCGTTGTGCTCAATTCGCCAAACCCGCAAACGGTTGCCAGTTCTCTCGCTGAGATAGAATATCAGAACGAAGTTGCCGAATGGGTCGGTGCCGATGTGATAAACATTCATGCCGGCGGCGGTTATGGCGATAAACCGGCTGCGCTCAAGCGTTTTGCCGAGGCGTTCACACGTCTTTCGCCGTCTGCCCGACAACGCGTGACACTCGAAAACGACGACAAAACCTATGCGCCGTCAGAACTGCTTCAATTGTGCCATGAGCTTGCGATTCCGCTGGTCTATGACGTGCATCATCACCGCTGTCTGGCTGATGCTCTCAGCATCGAAGAAGCGACTGCAGCTGCACTGCAGACATGGCAGCGCGAACCCATGTTTCATATTTCCAGCCCACTTGAAGGCTGGCAGGGCAAACAACCGCACCGCCACCATGATTATATCGATACGGCAGATTTTCCTGACTGCTGGCTACACCTCGACTGCGATTTCACGATCGAGGTTGAGGCGAAGGCCAAAGAACTCGCAGTTTTACAGCTCAAAAAATTTCTTACAGACCGCAAAAAATCTTCTAAGGCAGCTCGCCACCCCAACAACAGCTCGTAAAAAGAAAAGTTGCAGAATTATGACTTTTTGCGTGCTCATGGTAACATTACGGCAGAACGACCTGACGGGAGATCGCTGAAAGTGTCAGAAGAGAACAGCCTCAGCTTCTGGGAGTTTGTAAAACCCGGAAATTTTGAATTACCCGCTGAACCGGCCAGCAAGAGAGCCGTTTCCTTTTTTGAGAAACTGTTTTCGGGAGTCGGCGACGAAACTGGCGAAGGCGGCATCGAAGCAGTTCAAAGCGAGCTCAAGAGTGCCCCAAGATCGCCGGCAATGGTCGATCCAGGAGAGAGTGCGATCTGACTTCTTAGCTGCTTGTTCTGTCTGCGCTAATCTGAGGTTCAGAAATACCTCAAAATGTATCAAGGGAGCAAATCATGAAAAAAGTGATGATGGCAATTCTTGTAGCACTTATGTTGACAATGCCAGGCTGGGCCGACAACGCCGATCTTTCGCCACAGGAAGCCTATGGCCGGATTTTTTCGAGCGACGAGAAGCAGATCGGGCAATACTTTGCCGCTGACTTTCTTAATGTGATTCCAGCTGAAAAAATTGTCGAAATAAAAAAAATCTACGTTGATGCCCTGGGCAAATACAAAGAAGCACGCAGCACCGACAGCGGCTACCGCCTGATTTTCGAAAAGGGCGAAGCCGATTCGAAAATCAAGGTCGATGCAGACAACAAGATTTCGACTCTCTGGTTCGGAGCCCCTGAGTTTACCAGCGATACTTTCGAAGCTGTAAAAGACGAACTTAAAAAGCTTCCTGGCGATGTAAGTGTGTGTCTGCTGCGGCGCGACCCGGCCAAAGAAGCCGCTGAAGAAGTATTTGTGCTCAACCCTGACAAGCCACTCGGTTGCGGTTCAGCTTTTAAACTCTATCTGTTGAAGGCACTCGAAGATTCGATCAACAAGAGCGAGCGCAGCTGGAATGATGTCATTGAACTGCGCGAAGAATGGCGCTCTTTTCCCAGTGGCATTTTGCAGGAATGGCCGACCGGCAGCCGGCACACGCTCGAAACTCTCGCCGGCCTGATGATCTCAATCAGCGACAACACCGCTACCGATCACATCTACCATCTGATCGGCGTCGATAAGCTGCGCAAATATTTTCCCGCCAGCTGTGTTGATCTGTATAACACAAGTCAGGTGCTCAAACTCAAGTTCTTTTTCCCGGCCGATGCACAGAAATACCTCAAAGCTGACGCCGCCGGCAAAAAGGCCGTGCTTGCCGCCATGGACGCGATCAAACCATCTGAGATCGCATCTTTATCGGCAATCTATCAACTCGACGAGCCAATGCTGGTCGAAGAAATCGAATGGTTCATCAGCACCCGCAACCTGTGCGATGTTATCTATTCGCTGCGCGATAACCGCCTGATCCGCATCAACCCGGCAACCGGACTGGTCGATAAGAAGGCCTGGCACATCGCCGGCTTCAAGGGCGGCAGCGAACCCGGAGTGCTCAACTATACCTGGGTTCTGCAAAAGACGCCAGAATCACCGTTTTACACGCTTTCATGCACAATCGTAAACTCCCAGAAGGCTGTCGATTCTGACACCTTCAACACACTTGCCTCACGCATGATCCAGCTGACATCGTCACTATAGAAGACATTCCAGCAAGACAGTATGATCACAAGGACAATTCTCATTCTGTGAGACCCTGCGACTTCGCGCAGGATAACGGTTGCGCTTAAATTTGTCATTCGAACTTTCAACCAGATTGCCCTGTAAGTTACAGCGCAGGGGTTCAACATACTGAACCCCTACGTAAATGGCTGCCACAGCAAGCTTCGAAAAAATCTGCGGCAATCACCCGGATGCTTCGCCCCTGTTATCAGACACATCCCGTGGGTGACTTGTGGAATCTGCATTTTCTGCTCTTTTGTAGCAAAACCGTTGAATTTTGCAGTCGTACATTGACGGTTTTGGCATCTGTTCTTATAATTAAAGGCAAACTTGAAGATTACGGCCATTGAATGGAGGTCGCTATGAATAGAATGTTCAAACAGACAGGGTTAGCGCTTGTATGTGTCGTTCTGCTGTGCATGCTCACATCAGTGCTCGGCGCCGAAAAGCTGCAGCGTGAACTCGAAGAAGCACGCATGAAATACGAGCGCCTGTACAAACAGTATGTCGATTCACTCAACAACACTGTTACCGGTGCCAAAAAAGATCTCGCCAACGAAGTCGAAGCTGCCAAGCGCCATTACGAAGAAGTGCGCAAGCAGTTCGAGATCTCACAATCAACTAAAGATAAAGTTAAAGAAGCTGCAGACAAAGTCAAAGAAACCATCAGCAAAGTCTTTGCTACCGGCAGTGACGAAGCCTCGGCTCCCACTGCTGAATCCAGCAAAGAACTGCCCGGCTTCGACAATCAGCAGATCAGCATCGACGGCGACAACTACTGTGGCCAGTTTGCCATGACCTCGGCCTTCCATGGCATGGGAATTCCTCACGACCCGCAGACTGCCTACAAAAACACCAACCCGGCCGGCATTTTCACAGCCCCGCCGACTATCGTCGAATACCTCAACATGAACGGCGTCGATGCTACACAGCGCCACAATGCTACGATCACTGACATCACCAACAAAATCGATGCCGGCAAACCGGTTATCGCACTGGTAAATTCAGGCAGCGGCACTCCGCACTGGGTCACCATCTATGGCTACACCACCGACAGCAGCGGCAACGTCACCGGTGTAAAAATGCGCGACTCCTACTGGGGCGACAGCAGTGGCTACACCATGGATATCGAAAAGTTCAAGAAAGCCTGGGAAGACCCGGTAGGCAACAAACTCCCCAACAGTCTGCTCGGCTACAAGAATCTGATGATCGACATCAATGGCCCGCGTGAAGCAGCTCAATCACCGGCGGCATTCAACTTCAACTTCAACACCGCCATGGAAGACACCATGGCCAGCGGTATCAACGACGTAGTTACCGGCTTCAAGCGCATCGCTCCAATGCAGCTTGCCGGCGGTATCGTAAAATGCACTCTCGGCATCCCCGGAACCGTTCTCGGCGTAACCGGCAAAGGCCTCAAGGCCGGCGGCAACAAGATCGTCGACTGGGGCAAATCTAAGCTCAATAATGGCGGCGGCTTCGGCAACACCCTGCTCGGCGGCACTGCCGTAGTGGCAGGCAGCCTGGTAAAAGCAACCGGCTGGGTCGCGCAGGCCGGCGGTAACC
Organism: uncultured bacterium; assembly: GCA_964569565.1. Lineage (GTDB taxonomy): Bacteria > Muiribacteriota > Ozemobacteria > Ozemobacterales > Ozemobacteraceae > Rifleibacterium. The sequence continues at coordinate 5,062 of CAZMWO010000119.1, forward strand.
TTCTTTCGAGCGTTGCCTGTGCAGCCGGCAACTTCACCAAGAAACTCGGTTACGTGTTCGCCCGCTGATAAAGAATAAAAGCTTGACCAAGGCCGGGGCCCAGCGCCCCGGCCTTTTTATTTGCCGGCGATGCGGTTGTTATTCAAAGCAGTTTCAATTAGTATTATAAAAAAATTGAAAGGTTGCATTTATGGGAAAAAACGAACTGACCAGGCTGCTGATATGTCTGTTGGTGTTTTCTCTCCCGGCAGTGAATCATGTTATGGCCAGACAAGGTTACCGAGTTCCAGACAAACAGATTGTAAAAATCGTTGATAAACCGAACCCGCCGCAGCTCACCATCAACCCTCAGGGAAAAACAGCGCTGCTGGTCGAATCGACCACCCAGCTCAGCCTCGAAGATCTAGCAGAACCTCAGGCGAAGCTGGCCGGCATGCGCATTCTCACGCGCTACAACATTCCCAAACGCAGTTATTACGTGCAGTCGATGCAGCTGCTCGACCTCGAAACCGGCAAAACCACTCCAGTCAAGCTGCCCGAAGGAAAAAAATTCGGGCACCCGACCTGGTCGCCCGACGGAAAGCTCTTTGCTGCCGCTCTTTATCAAAAGGGCGGTTCCGAAGTCTGGATTTTCGATCCATTCAAGGGAACCAGCAAGCGCCTGTCGACGCCACGACTCAACTCGGTGCTGCTAAGCCCGTTCTGGTGGAGCCGTGACAGCCGAACCCTCTTTGTTCCGCTCTGGCCAGAAAAGCGCGGCCTGCCACCGGAAGCACCGTTGCTACCGGAAACCCCTGAAATTCAGGAAACCAGCGGACGCGTCTCGCAGGTACGCACATTTCAGGACCTGATTCAGACCAACCACGACGAGAAGCTGTTCGAATATTACGCCACCTCGCAGGTTTACAGTTACAATGTCGCCACCGGCAAAGGTGGCAAATTCGGGCCGCCGGCGCTTATCAGCAATGTAACAACTTCGCCTGACGGAAAATACACACTGACAAAAATCATCGAAAAGCCTTTCTCGCGAACTGTCACTGTCGGCCGCTTTGCGCACCGTTACGAGCTCTGGGACATCAACGGCCGCCACCTCAAAACCTTGGCACAGCAGCCGGCCGGCGAGGAAATTCCGATCGAAGGAGTCATT
>CAZMWO010000119.1:6218-9182 GCA_964569565.1 uncultured bacterium
CAGGCGTCGGTCTCGTCAACGTAGTACTGACCCGCTGGATCGAAGCTCTCGATGGCGGCGACCCGAACCGCAGCGCTGAATTCCGTGACGTTCTAAAATCTTACGAAGCTCCGTTTACCGGCGAACCGCGCGAAGTCATCCGTCTGCCCATGCGCTATTCAGGCCTCGATCAGTTCAACAAAAAGGATATGGCGATGATCTGGGACTACGATCGCGATACCAAATGGATCAAGTCTAGAATCATCGACATGAGTCGTACAAACATTGCATCTGAGAGTCTTGTCGTGTTTTCGCGCAATTTTTCAGATCAGTATAACGACGAAGGAACCCTGGTTTACCGCATCAACAGCGCCGGCGAATCTCTGGCTATTCTCGAAGACGACAGCTGGGTCTATCTTGACGGCAAGGGCGCCACCCCGGAAGGCTTTTGCCCGTTTCTGCGCCGCTACAATCTTTTCACCGGTGAGAAGCATGACATAATAGTTTCAGGCAGCGAAATTTTTGAAAGTTTCGTAGATTTCGCTGACAACGAGCTAAAAACCATTATCACCAGCCGCGAAGACGTCGAAACTCCGCCGAATTATTTCATCAGAAACCTGAATGACCACAGCGCCGGCGAACCCCGCGCGCTGACTTCGTTTGAACCTCCGGCACCAGAGCTTGCGAATGTAAAAAAAGAACTGATCAAATACGAACGCAACGATGGAGTGCCACTGTCGGGAACTCTCTACTACCCGCTCAATTACCGGCCGGGCCGCCGTTACCCGACCATTGTCTGGGCTTATCCACGCGAATATACCGACATCAGCACGGCCGGTCAGGTGCGGGCGGCTACCAATCGTTATGCCAGAATCAGCGGAATTTCAATACTGTTCTTTCTGCTGCGCGGCTATGTCGTGCTCGATAATGCAACAATACCGGTCGTCGGTGACCCGCTTACCGCCAACGACAATTTCGTTGAACAGATCAGCGCCGGCGCAAAGGCTGCTGTAGATAAGCTTGTCGAACTCGGCGTGGCCGACCGCGACCGCATCGGCATTGCCGGCCATTCATACGGCGCTTTCATGGTCGCCAATCTGCTTGCCCACACTGACCTGTTTGCTGCTGGAATCGCGCGCAGCGGAGCCTACAATCGAACATTGACACCATTCGGATTTCAGGGTGAGCGCCGCACCTTCTGGGAGGCCCGCGATATCTACACTCAGATGTCAGCTTTCACCCATGCCGACAAGATCAAAAAACCGATCCTGCTTCTGCATGGTGCAGACGACCCAAATCCGGGGACCTTTCCGATACAGAGCCAGCGCATGTTCGGCGCGATCAAGGGCCATGGCGGGACTGTCCGCCTCGTCGTTCTGCCGTTCGAAGGGCACAGCTATGAAGCGCGCGAATCGATTCTGCACACTCTGGTAGAAATGTTCGACTGGTTCGACACCCACGTCAAACATCGCGGCCGCAACCGGTAGGGAACGGCCGTTATACGATTATCGTTTGAAATGTTTGTTAAAATAATCATCCATGGCCCAATGTTTCGGATTATCCCTGACATATTCGCGAATCCGCTGCAACGATTCATCGTCACGAATGATCACATCATAATGATTTTTGCCATTTGAATCGTTCATTGCCGGCGCGATGAATCAATTTTGACGACGTGGTTTTAAATGCACCAATCAATTCTGGAATCGGTTTGATTTTTACATCACGTTGGGGACGGTTGCGTAGGGAACGGTCGCGACCGTTCCCTACGGATACGTGATCCCGACCGTGGCCGGTAATCCATATTATGGCATGAAAATGGTTGGGCATAACGCAATATTCATCGATCTGCAAATAATCGAATCGGTCAAACAACCATTTCCATTGTTGTTCGATGATCGAACCGTATTCATTCAATTGCATCATGTCGTCTGCAAGCATGCCAAATTCATTTTTGCGGCCATGCACGCAGATCGTTATAAAATACGAACCTGGTGTTGCATAATCGTATCCGGCCAACCGTAATGGTTTACGTTCACGAAGATTCATCGCAATAGGATTTTTGCCATTTGAATCGTTCAATTGGAACGGTCGCGTAGGGAACCGGTCACGTAGGGAACGGTCTCGACCGTTCCCTACGGATTGGGCAGGCGCATCAGCATGATTTCTACAGACTCACCTTGCGTTGATTCGATTCTGAACTGAAATTCCTCACCGCCGGCAAAATCAGCCGGCTGCTTGAGAAGATAATAGGCAGTACCCATCTTCGGCACCGACAGGCTGACCGGCGTGTAGCCCAGGTTCACAACCTGTGCAGCAAGATCGAGTTCTACCGGCTTAAAAAATTTGTATGCGCTGTCAACTGCGTCTACATTGGTTAACTTCTTATACCTGAGGCTTTCGTTTATTACAGCAAGCGAGAATCCTTTTGCCAGCTCTTTTATGGTCTTGCCGTATACCGTCTGGATATTGCTCAAGCCTGTTGTCTGGCTCTGTACCATGGCTGTGATCTTATCTCCGCCATACTGTTCGTAAAGATAGTAGTTGAACAGGCCCTTCTGGCCATAATGTCCAAGAACTCCAGCCCAATCAGTCAATCCGTAACTATGCGGTCCAGAGCTAGAACTTTCGTTTGATGCCCATGAATCAAAACGGGCTTCATGTACTGAACTCTGACCTCTGGCCAGACGGTAGCGAGCTTCAGAGCCTACAGAAAGGCTTTCGTCAAGCCACATGTCTTCGAGATATGAGTTCTCATTCGCAGTGAAATTACTATCGTCTGGGTATTTGAACTTCTCGCCAGGAAAGACCTTAGCAGTGAAATTAATTGCATGCTGCATTTCGTGCGCTATCGTCTCGCGCGAGTCCATGCGCCACTTGTCACTGGTAGAACTGCTGCTGGAAAGAGCGTGCGGCGTCCAGATACCGATCATATCACGCTGATTGCTGTTTGCAGGATTGGTCGGATTCATGTGCAGAGTATTG
>CAZMWO010000120.1:0-9105 GCA_964569565.1 uncultured bacterium
TTGGCGTAGTTCCTGGCAACGTTGCCATAACCGATGCTCTCGAGCGGAACCGTGAAGCCGAGATAACTGCTGATGGTATTGTCGCTGCCCGGATCGTTTTCACCCTGAAACACGCCGGAGCCTGAGAGTTCCTGGACCGCGACTCCACGAGATACTCCGTACTGGTTCGGATTTTCGGTGAATTCATGTTTAAGGCTTACCTTGCGGATTGCCTTGCTGAATACAGGTTTCAGATTGTAAGTGGCCTTACCGTCATAAGCAAGGTTATAGGCTCGGTTAGCCAACGAGATTTCTGCTGTCACACCGATTTCTGAGCTGTTTTCCCATGGGCTGTTATCAGAAAGCTGCCAGTATACCGCCTCAGGGTTGGTATATCCGGAAGGACCAACATTGGCGGTAAGAGGCTGTCCGGTCAGACCGAACAGATTGCAGGGGTTGGTCTTAGCAGCCTGCAGCACCGGAGCATCTCTGTCTATGCCAAGAATAAAGGCCTCAGCCTCGATACTCATGACGTTCGTCAACCAGATCGGTGAAAGGGGCATTTCGCTCTCTTCGCCAGTTACCGGATGTGTGATGATAGCGATTGGAGTAACCTTGTATCTGAAGTTTCGCCGCGCAGTAATCATCAGGCGATGGAACTTTGGATCGGAAGGATGCTCAATCGGTGCTATGCCGTAAGCCTGCTTCTCTTCAGTAACCTGGATTTCGGGGTTATTTTCGTTGCCGAACAGGCGCACAATCTGCTGACCATTTGGCAGAGCCAGTTCCATGACGCCAGTAAGGATAACATCGCCGTCCCAGCGCAGATCGCCCGGATTATTGGCGAACCTGAGCAACGGATCGCCCATTACATACAGGGGATCCGCCGAATCAGTGATTCTGTCGGCGACATAGTTGTAATTGCCGTTATCAGGATCTGATGTCAGATTTGAAGATGAGATATCGAAAAACATGTGTTTAAGATACTTTTCTTCGATGCGCCAGCCATAAGAAGCAGGGCCGGCATTAACGCCATGATGGTAACCGTTATTTAGATTGTGAGAACCCCACACTCGAAGGTTTTCGGCGATAGTCATGTCGTCGCAACGCTCGACGAGTGCCTTCAGAGTATCTGTGCCAACTACCGGAGCAGATGTAGCAACATTTATCGGAATAGCTGCAACCAGAGTTCTGCCATCATACGCCAGTGGAACTATTGTATTGAGACGGGCTGACAGTTCCGGCCAGATCAGGCTGCCCGAAAACGCGTTTTCAATCTGGGCCAACGCGCTTTCGCGCGGGCGGGCAACTGCCTTGTCGTCGGTCTTATAAACAGTGCTGCGATACTTGCCGGTCGATGAATAAACATCGTCGCGCATCCCGCCAAATGGCAGTTTGGTAAAGTCATACCAGTCGAATTTGGCTTCAAGCGTGAGAATGTATTTGCCACCGATCGGTGAATAGAACACGAAGTAAGGCTCAGAAGTTGTTTCTACAACGGGATCTGCATTAACAAAAACTTCCGGCAGATGTTCCGGGTGATTAACTGTCGGCTGGCTGACCGTCCAGAGTTTCCAGGTATAGTGAACGTTCTCAAGAGTGTTAACAAATCCGGCCAGATAGCCATTGCCGTTCCAGTCGGGCTGTTCGGTCGGATTAAGCTTGCCCGAATCGAGCGGATAGTTCTCAGGCATGTAGAAATAGGCCCGGCGGTTATCGAGAAGAGTGCCGGCTGCCAGCGCCCCACCCTGATTGTTGCTGCCGGTTGAAGGAACCGGGTAGCTCTGGAATGCACCTACAATATCAACACGCGAACCATCTTCAAAGCGATGCGGCATCGGCGGAGTAGGCACATTGATGACTGACAGTTCAATATGGTCGGGGGAGTCGGCAGGATCATAGGTTATGACCGGCGGCGCCCCGCCGTTGAGCATATCTGCGGTCGGCATACTCGACAACCAGCCCGCCCAGAAGCCGCCAGCAGCAAGCATGCGCGCCTCGAAACCGGTCGGGGTTGTATCGATAACGACATCATCAGGCAACACATAGCGTCTGGCACGAAAGTTAGAGCCAAGATGGTAATTGCCTGCAGTTTCGATCTGTCCGGTATATACATTGCGTTCAAAAACAGCCTTTGAGTATCTCTGCTCAAAGAACGCAACGCCCTCGTTGGCACCGTCATCGGTCACCAGAGTCCGCACACGTTCGATATAATAATTCGGGTTATTTTCAAAAGTCGTCAGCAATGAAGCCGAAACCGGATCTGCTACGGTTTTTGAAAAGTAAAGACTGCCGAAACCGTCGGCTGCGATCGCATCAACATTATTACCGACCGGAATAGGCTCAAAATGCACCACTGTCTTGGTCTTTTCATTACGCACAAACTTGAGTACAAGTCCGAGATTCTTGTCATAGGCATAGACAATACCACCGTTCTGGTCCCACTGGTTTGACACTGTCACCGCATCAATCGAGAAGTCACCGGTGCCCGGCGTAGCTTCTTCGTACCAGGAGTTGATCAGAGCAGTGCCAAGCGTGTAAACATAATCTGAATTGGCATCGCGCAGCGAAATACCAACCCATCTGGTGCCTTTCTCCTGTGTTGCCCCCATGTCATAAGGGCTTCCGATCAGAGGATTATCAGCCGGCGGATTGTAGTCTGCCGCGGCTGATCCGCCTTTTGAAAGGGTCAGATTATAGTTCGGCAGCGGCCGTTCTCTGGAATAAAGGTAGGTGCGTGACTGCCCACCGCCAATAGGCGGCTGAAAAGCGACGCTGACCCACATCGGGTTGGCAGTACCGGAACCGGTACCAGTTGCGCCGCCGCAGCCATCGAGACAGCCGGCGAGAATCTTGCGGGCAATCTGAACGTCGTAGGTAGTTCCGACAACCGGCCCGATGTCTGCCGCAGCACCAATACTTTTCGTATTGCTGTCCCAGGTCGTGAGCTTCCAGTAGCGGGGTCTGCCGGTAACATAATCTCTGAAAACCTGGTAAAAAATACGGTCGGGGTGAGGACCCCAGTAGTTGGCCTGGGTCGGCTTGCTCTGCCAGGTCGAATACCATGCTCCGTTCGGAACAAGATACCACTGTTTGCCCGGGAACATAGGATCCTGAACGTTATTTATCTTCGGCAGCGGGTTTACCCCGAGTGCCGGCGGGTCTGTCGGGGTTCCGCAGCCGGCAACCGTAGGACTGGGCAGATGGGTATACAACTGACAACAGGGCATCTGTGCATTGATGGGCTTGGTATACAAAGCCGAATGGTTCGCAGTACCTGATCCCGGCCAGCCAGACCTGGTGCCATAAGCCTGCCCGGAGCCACGCACGTAACGGTTGACCGGGCCAACTCGATATACCTGTTCGCGAATACCGGCTGGGTTAGCCGGCCTGTGGTCTGCATGAAAATACTGATGGTAACCATAATCGACAATACACTGGGCGCGAACGAGGTCACCAGGAGAGCAGGATTCATCGACAACCTGGCGCAGAAGCTTCATGTTGGGCAGAAACTGATAAACAGTCGCGCTCTTGTCCTCGGTAAAAGTATAGATAACGCGGTTCAGGTCGACGCAGATACCGATGCTCGAGCCGGGATCATAGAGCCGGCCGAGGTACAAACCAGCATTGGCAGGATCGCTCAGACGGTGAACCCCGGCATGATCACCAATGGGAGCGTCTTTGTAGCTGATCAGCAGATAAATCTCACCATTACGCATGTATTCCTCGGCGAGCGCCGGGACTTGAGCCATAACCTGAGATGTCGCCAGCAACATCAGAATTACCAGAACGATACATCTGCCATAACTGATTTTCATAACAAACCTCCCCTTACATTCCCTGCCAGAGGGATCGAAAAAGCCACCGATCATCAGCGTCCACCGCTCTGTATGACGCTGTTCAGAATAGAATACACTTCCTGTTCAACCCTGTAGTTCTTGAGAATCGCGTTAAGGACTTCCAGGGTAATGTCAACGCCGCCAACCAGCACTGCAGTATTAGCGAGTTCATTTCGATAAGGAGCAAGGATCATGCCACGATGATTGAACCAGACTATGGCCTTGTCGCGACGAAGGTTGTAATAACCCTGAACCGAAGCTTCGTCGGAAGAAAGAGTAATTGGCGACAGAATCGGTCTGGTAAAGACTTCTGAGTAGTCGATTTCTCCCGCTGAAACTCCGGCATCCGGCAGTTGTTGAAATGAAGCCCTGCCTGAATCGAGAACAATCGTGATATTTTTGCCGGCAGCAACAACCTGCGCATACTGGCGTATTTCAGCCAGAATCTGGGCAATGCGCTGCCGTGTCTCAGTCGGAGTAGAATAGCGGTCTGACATCATTTCGGCATTTTCATTTTCGATCTGGCGATTTAGCTGATCGATCTGCAACTTGATCGAGCGCAGACGCGCAGTGTTTTTCTGTCGATTCTCAGCTTCTTTGTTACGGTATACTTCACGATGCAACCTGACGGCTTCGGTGGCCAGACTTGTCATCGCCTTATCAAATTCCATTTTCTGCTGGGCTTCGTCTCTGATCTGACGTTGGCGTTCTGCGCTTATCTGGCTTTCCAGGGCTTTGATACGGGCCCGGTGATCGTCTATGCGACGGGCTTTTTCAGCGGCCATACGCGATTTATCCTGAATAAACTGCTGACGAGGTCGGGTCACCTTGAATGCCTGCATATTCGGGTCATAGACGGCCATTGCCGGGTGCATGACCATAAGAGTGGCGAGATCTACCGTAGCAATCTGGGGCGACGGAGTTCTGGCTTCTGCACTGCAACAGGCTAAGACAGCGCAGACTGCTATGACGACTGTAATTATCGACTGGTATCTCTTCATATTCTACAGGTATCCTTTGTTCAATTTACCGGCGCAGTGCTGGTGCGATCGATTCGATAGACCTTGGTAACCGTTCTACTGACATTTTCTGCCTCAGGCGAAGTGAAAGTTACAGTTGCCCGGATTTCAAGGGCCTGCACCCCCCACCATGTGGTGGTGGCAACTGTATGCAGAATCATGTCGGTAATCTGAGCATTGTATTGAACGTTGCCGAGCAGAGAATCCTCAACCTGCTCATGAACGGTAAAAACCGGGTCTTCGATGAAACTTCGCAAATAGGTGTTGTTACGGTTGCTCGGCGGAATTGACGGCGAAAAGGCCGCGTCATAGCTCGCATAAAAGTCGGTCGGCAGAAACCTGAATTTAAGCAATGCAAGTTCGATAAGACCATTAGCAAGGAACTCAACCCGTGACCGCTCGTCTATACGACTGGTCTGCGGCTTTGAGGTGCGCAGAATGCTGGTATAAACAATACCCATCTGCAGCAGCAGCAAGCCAAACACCAATGCGATCACAATCGCCGTTCCTTTACGTTTTGCCTGCATTCTGGTAGTTCTCCTAAAGTTCCTGTAACCGCGCCTTGTAAGAGACCAGGCGGTAAATGCGCTGGGTACCCTGGGTCGAACCACGGTCAAACCAGGTTGCGGTAAGGGCATAGCGATGATAAAGCCCCGATTGCTCACCGATGCGCGGCACCTTTACGTCGTTCTGCCATTCCCATAGTGCGGGCGAATCTGAAGCATTGTTGCGCGCCATGGGGTTATGAACGCTGAGATTGAAGACGAAAGGCTCGTCTCTGACTTCGAGCACGAGCGTGTATTCAAGGGTTCCTTCGAGGACCTTGCCCAGGCGCAGCTCGAGCGAACCCGTTGCGTAGCTGAATTCGACGCCGGCAGAGCCGAATGTCCATGGACCGTTACCGCCACCGCCACGGTTGGCGACCAGGTCGCCGAAAGGCAGCTGCAACGCGGTATTAAGGGTTTTCTGAGCGAGCTGCACTCCGCGCAGAATTGTTTCATCTTTCTGGGTGCCGCGGATACCGGTGCTCATAACGCCGATAATCGGCAGAAAAGCGGCAGACAGAATAAACAGAGCCAGCATGATCTCTGTCAGTGTCACAGCCGTTCTGTTATTCCGCCTATAAATCATCCGGCAACCTCGTTCTGATTGGCGATGCGTCGTTTATGCGGGCAAAAACGCTCTGAGTGACCATGGTCTCTTCGTGTTTCGGGTTACGCATGGTGACTTCGATACCAAGGGTGTGACCGGTATTGCCAACCGTAGCGGCCGCAACCGTACCGCTTGCTGCTCCGACAAAAACGCGCACAGAATGAACTTCGCTCAGAATTGTGTGAAATCCAGTATTGGCACCCAGGCCAAAATTCTGCGGCTGACCGGTAAAATCTCCGAGGCCTGCTCCCATGTTGAGTTCATTGATAAAATCGTTATTCACTCCGGGAAAATCGATCTGCGACTTGCCCTCGAGAATCAGTGTCGACAGCTTGCTGCCGGCATCACGGCGCATTGTAAGAACGTGCGGCATGATCATGCCACTGGAGCCAGTCGGCTGCACGTTTGGCTTGCAGACGGCAAAGAGCATGACCCTGGTGTCACCGGCCGGCTCTGAGATCTCGGTTCCGCTGGCAAGAGTGTAAATATGCACAAGCTGCTCGCTAACCGCTGTTGCCGAAACAACCGCAGGCGAAGAAGCCATCTCGAGGCGTTCGCGCAGAACAGCGAGAAAACGCTCAGCCTCTTTCTGTTTGTGCAGTTTCCAGCTGCCGCGCATGAACATGTTGCTGCCCATCCGGTACAGGTTGAAGGCGCCGAGAAAAAACAGCGAAAACACCGACGCTGCAACTATTATCTCGACAAGCGTAAAACCGCGGCAAGTTAACGGTCGACGCTGCAACATTTTTTTCTGCTCCCCATACTATTCTATCAGAAAAATATGCCTGACACCAAGAACTAACCAGCGTTCAGAGCGATTTTATTTGTAAAACTTTCTTTACACAGGCAATTTTTTTCTTTACCAGTTTTCGTGACAGCGCAGACAGACATGCTGGTCAAGATGGCAGGCTCGACATTTCTGCGGGTTGGTCTGCGCTGCTATGCCGTGCCGGCGCTTGACCCAGGCCACCGTGTGATCGCGCGGCTTGCGCGAATGGCAGTCGAGACACGAAGAATCTTCGTGACACATCGAGCAACGACGCGGATCTGAGCGGTAAGCCATACCATGTTTCTTCTCGTAGTTTCGCGTGTGGTCTTCAGGGCGCGGAGTCGGGCTGTGGCACATTACACAGTTTTTTGCGATCTGATCACCGTCATGACACTCGAGACAATCTTTCATGCGCCCTCTGATATAGTGGCCGTCAAGGTCTTCCCAGGCGGTGATACCGGGGTGGCATCTGCTGCACTCTGTCTGGGCATGCGTTTTGTGGGAAAAACTGAAAGGATTTTTGTAGCGCTGACGCTTGCGCTCGGTATGCCCGGGCTTTTCGAGATGGCACAGACCACAGTCGGCCTTTTCCCGAGTTTTGAAATGGCATTCGAGACAACGGGCTTCGCCGGGACGGCCAAAAGTATCGTCAATTTCCGGCTTCTGGCTTACGACGCTGCCAGCACCCGGATCTACCGCCGGGGTGCGTCGCAAAGGCTGCCATCCTGGCGGCAGACCGGGCATGCGCTCAGACTCGCCGACCTCACGATCTACATGGCAGGTAGCGCAGCTGACCGAATTTTTGTCGTGTGTATGATGTGAAAAGCGAAGATTGGCCTGCGTTTTATAACTGGCAGCCCAGACCACGCAAACCGAAGATAAAAGCCAGACAACAACGATTAAAAAGCTGTTCCGCAATGAATTATTCCTGACAACGCCTTAATCGAAAGTATAGCAGAATTTGGCCAGCCCGTCAGAGAGAATCTTTAGCCTGATGTAAAAGATTCAGTCGCAGGTGGGATTGCCTGTATTGCGTAGATTTGCAGCAACCGGATATGCCTTGCTTACCAGTGCTCTCGACTGGGTCTGCGCACTCACAATAATGATTCCACTCGTAACTGAATCTTACAGCCTGATAATGTTTCGAAAACAAAGTCAGGCGAACTGCGGTATATTGTATGTTAAGAATTTGCAATCTTCCTGTGAAAAGGATTGAAAATATGCTGACAACACGTAATACCGTTCTGACAACCATTATCATCATCTTTTTAACAGCCATCACCGGAGGTTTATCAGCGCAGACGCCATTTTCAGATAGTCCGGTCGAGGTTAAAAAGACCATCGACAGCGCTCGGACTTCTGTTAGCAATCCTTCAACAGTCAGTGAAGAAGACGAAAAAGACGTAAATATTTTTAAGCGCATCGGCAATTTTTTCAAAAATGGCTTCACAAAACTCGTCGATGCTGTCAAAAATCGCAACAAGCCAGGCAAACTGCCTTCTTACATAAGTCGGGCCATTAAAATACCCGGCCATGAAACTGCCGAATTCGTCTTTCAGGGAATCTGCCCGATGCCACCACGAACGACTCTGTCAGCCGCCAAAGAAGAAGCTTTTTACCGCTATCTAATTCTGTCTTATTACCCGAAAACCGACAAAACCAGCCAGCCTTCGCAACTGATAGTCATCGACAGCCTGACCGGCAAAGCAATACGACGCTTCGCGCTCTATCTCGAAGAAGGCGAAGCCTACACCGGCCATGCCGGTGGCATTACGGCGGCTGGTAAATACCTGTGGGTTGCATCGGGCTACAAACTCTATGGCTTCGATCTGCAGCAGATCATCAGCTTCGTCGCCGACAAGTCGGCAAAGACTCCTCAGGCGCTCCCTGGCGGCATGCCACCCAGTTTCAAACTGCCGTCGCGCGACCTCGTCATGAAAAAGTCGTATCCGGTCGATTCTACTGCCAGCTATGTCAGCTTCGACGGCGAATTTCTCTGGGCCGGCGACTTCGTTAAGTCATCTGACAGCAAATATGGGCCGGTTCCACATCATGCCGCCAACAGCTACAAGCTCAAAACCTGGATCGCAGGATACCGTGTCGATAAAGATGGCATGCCGACGGCAACTCAAAAATACAGTTTTACCAGCGACGACAAGAGCCGCGAAGCCTTCAAGCCAGACCGTATCATTCTCTGCCGCGAATCGGTACAGGGCTTCGTTTTTGCCAGAGGTTTCGTTGCGCTGAGCATTTCTTATGGTGCGCGCAGCTCCAAGCTGGCTTTCTACAGGCAGCCGGTCAGCAGCAGCCGGGCAAAGAGGGCCAGGCCGGCGACGCCCACCAGGCC
>CAZMWO010000121.1:0-277 GCA_964569565.1 uncultured bacterium
CGCATCCTGCGCGTCGTAATCGTAATCGTAATCGTTTTTTCTCGTCATCCTGCGCGCAGTCGCAGGATCCAGAATGCCGGTAAAGCCATGGATTCTGCGACTCCGCTCCGCTTCGCGCAGAATGACAAGGGTTCGTGCTCGTGCTCGCACCTGGGCGCTCTGCATCCTCAGGCGCCCTGGCACTAGCGCATCCTGCGCGTCGTAATCGTAATCGAATCTTCTCCGGCCTGCTTGTTCTGGCAAATCTGCGGCAATCTGTGCAATCTGCGTTTTCTGC
>CAZMWO010000121.1:287-9032 GCA_964569565.1 uncultured bacterium
AATCGTAATCGTAATCGTCTTCGTGTCTCTGCGTCTTCGTGCGAGGTCTTGTCTTCGTTCTCGCCATCCGACTCTAGCCAGCGGCACCGGCCCTGCCTAAACTGAGGTCGTAGTGTTCGAGTATCTGATCGATCGATGCCGAAGCGGTGCCGACAATACCGACGACGACACCGGCGGCGAGGTTGGCGATTTCGGCGGCCTGTTGCATAGTACAGCCGGCGGCCAGCCCGAGGCTGAAGGTACCGATAACCGTATCGCCGGCACCGGTTACGTCGAACACCTTGATGGCGCGCGTCGGAATCGTCACCGGCGTCTTGCCCTTTTCAAACAGGCTCATGCCATGCTCGCTGCGCGTGATCAGTATGGCGTCGGCACTGCTGTTCCTGAGCAGGTCTAGCCCGCCTTTAATGACGTCTTCTTCGCTGTCGAAGATGCGGCCAAGCGCTGACTCTGCCTCTTTGGTGTTGGGCGTGATTATCGTTGGCCTTTTATACATCGGAAAATTCTTGAGTTTGGGGTCGACAGCTATGAATTTGCCGAGTTTGCGAAAGCGCGCAACCACTTCCTTGAACAGCTCTTCGACGACGACGCCCTTGGCGTAATCAGAGACGATGACACCGTCGAGCTCATCGGACATGTCGAGCATGGTGGTAAGAATCGCCTTCTGCCGCTCATAATCTATGTTTTCGGTGTTTTCGCGATCGACTCTGATCATCTGCTGGTTTTGCCCGAGAATACGGGTTTTTACCGAGGTACGCCTGCCGGAATCTACGATCAGGCCGGTTGTGCCGATTCTGTCACCGATCAATGCCTCGCTCAGGCGGCGGCCGGCGCCATCATCGCCGACAATTCCAAAAATATGGGCTTTCGCGCCGAGTGCAACAAGGTTGCTGGCGACGTTGGCGGCACCACCCGGGCGCCAGGTCTCGGTTTTGACCTGAACGATCGGAACCGGAGCTTCGGGCGAGATACGATCGACTTTTCCCCAGCAGAATTCGTCGAGCATGACGTCGCCGAGCACGGCGATACTGCACCGGGAAAACTCCTTAAGAATCTTTTCGAGCTGGTTTCGCTGCATATTGCCTTCCTGAATTTCGATGCCGAAGTCTAGCACCACCTCTGAGAATCGTCAAGCAATCGGAAATCAGGCGATTTTCGGCAGGTCATGGTCGTAATCGGTATCGATTCTATCTAAATTCAAAATACCAAGTGCGAGGCCGTGAAGAGAAGAGTTATCCGCAGATTACGCAGATTATCGCAGATTATCGCAGATTTTTTTGAGGCAGTGCCGGGAGCGGTTGGGAGACGAGTTCGGGGACGAAAGGGGGCGAGTCGTGCTCGTAATCGTGCTCAGCGAAGCGGTAATCGTAATCGAAAATCGATACCGATTACGATTACGAGAAGCAATGAGTTATGTTTTAATTTTGCGCGGGGTGCAGGGTTATGGTATATAAGACAAAACCTTATCGAGCAGGAGATATTATGCAGATTCATGCGTTTGCCAGAAAAGCTGTTTGTTTTGCAGTGCTGGCCTGCCTTTTTACCCTCATAACAGTAGCCGGTCAGGCCGAATCTGTTGTCGAATTTACCGCGATTGGCCGGGTCGAATCGATATACCGCGACCGCATAACCATGCGCATTCATGAAGTCGTTGGCTCAGCCACTGAAAATCTGCCGGTCGGCGTCAACAGCTGGGTCAGCTTCGACCTGCCGAGGGAATTCCGTGACCGCAACAAGAGCGGCCGCCGCACCCGCGATCAGATAAATTATGGCACTCTGATCAAGGCCGATCTGATTGGAAATATCGCGACCGAATATGAGCTGAAAAAGGATGATGCCGAGCCCGAGAAGGTTAAGCAGGAACTGCCGACCGTGCTGCTCTGGATCGCCCAGTCGGTAGCCAAAGTCAAAGACCACGGCCAGTATGACAGCGAAGAAGAAAAGAAGGAAAAGGCCGAAGCGAAAAAGGGCAAGAAGCGCCGCCGCGAGAAAAAAGAAAAGAAGCCGGAAGAGCCCCTCAAAATCTGGACTCAGGAAGAGACTGTGCGTGGCGCTGTTCTGGTCAAGGGCGAGCAGGTTTATATCAAAGAAGACCGGCTTGGCAAAAAAGACAAGGGCCTGCACGTAGTCACCGACACCTGGGCTGAAAAACTCAAAGAATTCGGTGGCAGCCGCGTTGTGCTACACGGCACTACCCACCGCACCGGCCTGGCATCAGGAACCATGGAAATTCAGAGCCTGATGCGCGTTTATCCAAAATAATCTCTGGAGGATCACAAATGACCAGCAGAAGATGGCTTGCCGCAATGCTTGGCGTGGCTGTTCTCGCTTTTGTTGCCGGTTGCGGGCAGCCCAAAGAACCGCCGAAGCCGACGACCTTTGAATTTGAACATCACAACCGTCAGAAAGGCCTGCCGGAAGAGGCTATAACCTCGCTGGTTTCCTTTGGCGGCAAGATCTGGGCTGGTTCCAAAAACGGCCTGTTCAGCTATGACAGCGTTAACTGGCAGATTCACCAGCGCAAGAACACCAACGTTCTCGGTTCTGATATTATCGAAGATCTCAAAGTCTCCGACAATGTTCTGTGGATCGCGACCGACAACGGCGCCTGCCGTTTTGACGGCGATAACTGGGCCTCGGTTTATACAGGCGGTCGCGCCAGATCGGTTATCGGTCGCGGCGGTGAACTGGCTGTGGCCACGGCTTACGGCGTTGTCTATTCGAACGGTGGCGGAACCAAAACACTTGGGCGCGAAAGCGCCGGTCTGGTAATGGACGAAGTCAATCAGGTCATGTTCGATCAGAAAGGCCAGCTCTGGGCAGGCACCCGCGCCGGAATCGGCAAGCTTGCGTCTGACATGTTCCAGAACTATACAGGGCCTGCAAAGTCGGTAATGGGTTCTTCACTGATCGACGTTCCGGCCAGTCCGGCCAATTGTCAGCTGCCGGGCAACAACATCAAGGTTTTGATGCCTTTCGGCGATCAAATGGCGGTTGGCACTACCAGCGGTCTTTGCCTGACTGACCTGATGAGCGTATACACCCGTTACCTGTCGCAGCATCGCGAATGGGCTCAGGTTGGCGGCCAGATTGTCGAACAGATGGTTTCAGGCAACAGTCCGCTGCCCGGAAACGTCATCAACGCGCTGGCGCGCAGCGACGGCAACGAGATGCTTTTCGTCGGCACCGACAAGGGCCTGGCAATACTGCATGGCAACGAGTGGCTCAAAATCAACGAAGTTGTTCCGGGTTTCCCGGCGATTGCGGTCACTGGTGTCGCCTGGCACAACGGTGACCTCTGGGTCGCAACCGGCGAGGGAATCTACCAGATCAAAAAGCTGTCGGCTCTCATCGCCAAACCCGCTCCCCCCGCCAACTGAGCCATGTCATTGGCCATACAAATGCATGCTCAGTAACAATAACAAGGGCGCAGGCAGGCATCCCAAAAGCGGAAACTTCGAGCCAGGCACTTGTTGACGCAGAGCCATAGCTCGTCAACATTGCTCTCGCCTGGTGAGAGTTGAAGCGTTGGGATCCTGCCGAGAGCCCGGTGATTTTTGATAAACTGTTTTGCAGAAGAATTAGCATTAGTTTCACAGGGTTGGCGAGAACGATTACGATTACGCGCACGAGATAAGAACAGATGAGACAAACACATTCACAGTATTTTCAATGTAACTGGCTGGTAATGATATTGCTGCTGGTAGCCGGCACGGCCGGGGCACAGGAAATCGCCAGCGCGGCCGCCGAAGCGCCGGGGCAGGGTATTCCGCTGCCCGACGACGTCAAGTTCATTCTGATGACCCTTGGCGGCGGCGGGTTGGCCGGCTGGGCTGTCGGCTTCACCCTCAAAAAAGTCGCCAAGCTGGCGGCGCTGGTTCTCGGCATCGGCTTCATTTCGATACAGTATCTGGCTTACAACAGCTACATAACCATCGACTGGGAGCGCATCAAAAAGACCGTTCCCGACGAGCAGCTCGAACAGTCGGCGAGCAGCCTGATGTCGGTGCTTACCTACAATCTGCCATTTGCCGGATCATTTGTTGTCGGCTTCTGGATGGGCTTTCGCAAAGGTTGATGCTGTCAGCTCCAGCAGTCCGCGAATGGTTTGCCGGGAACCGGCAGCGTCTGACCGGTCGCGGCGTGTGGTTTCAGGGCGGTGAGCCGGGAACGCAGCCGTCGCAATTTTTTGCCGCAGCGCGCCTGCGCGTGCTGATAGTGCGCCTTTCACCCTATTGCGAAGTCGCCGCCGGAATTACCCATACATACCTTTACCAGATGGCTGCAGCAGTAGAAGGCGTTTATGTTGATATGGCCTTTATGCCGCCAGAAGCCGATGAAAAAATCATGCGCGAAGCAGAGGTGCCACTGCTGACCGGGGTTGGCAGCAAAGAACCGGCAACCGCCTTCGATGTTATTGCCGTCAGCAATTCTGTGCTGCAGGAACTCATCAATCTGCCTGCAATGATGCAGCTTTCGAATCTGCCTCTATCATGTCAGGGTCGCGATCGGGCCGGCAGTCCGCTTGTCATTCTCGGTGGCAGCAACTCGTATACCCACTCGATTCTGCACGGCGTAGTCGATAAAGACGGCGGCTGCGGCCTTGTCGATGGAGTGCTGATGGGCGACGGTGAACAGGTCTTTGCGCAGATGCTCGCCTTGTTGCGCGACAATGCCGCATTGTCGCGTGCTGACCGCCTGCGCCTGCTGCAAGGCTCTGTGCCAGGCTTCTACCTGCCCCGGTCCTATCGCCAGGTGTTTGCTGACGCGCTCTTAGCCATCGAAGCCGATGTTGACGCGCAGATGCCGGTTGCCAGCAACAAGACCGCCTGCCGCGAAGCCTCAGAAACCTGGCGGGGTGGGCCGTTGCTTTATGAAGGCGCCGGCTCTTCGCACGTGCTGGTTTCGGCCGGCTGCCCGTCGTTCTGCTCGTTCTGCAAAGAATCCTGGGAACAGAAGCCCTATCGCGAAACACCGGTCGAACAGGCAGTCGCCGCTGCGCGTCTGCTCAAGGCAGAGCAGGGGCTTGGCGAAATCTCGCTGATGACCTTCAATGCCAATACCTGCAGCGCTATATTTGAGCTGGTCGAGCGGCTGTCGCAGATGTTCGCGCGAGTGTCGATCAAGAGCCAGCGCTTCGATGCCGTCGTGCACGCGCCGGAACTGCTCGACCTGCAGTTCGATGCCGGCAAGCGCACCTACACCTGCGCCATGGAAGGCATCAGCGACCGCATGCGCGTATTGTTGCAGAAAAATCTCGACGAAAAGACGATTTTGACCGGCGTCGATCTGCTGATGCAGCGCAATATGCGACAGATGAAGGTTTTTTTGATTCTCACCGGTTACGAAGATGAAGCCGATGTCGATGAATTCAGGCTTTTCCTCGAAAAGCTGAAGCAGCGCATCGGCACCGGCAAGGTGCAGCCGCGTCTGACCTTCTCTTTCGCCGTGCTCTTTCGGGCACCGCAGACGCCGATGCAATACGCGCCGCCGCGCCCGCCAGCAGCAGTTCTGCAGCAGCAGCTGGAGCGCCTGTGCGGCATCATCACTGCTGCCGGCTATGAAGCGCGTATCAGCTCAGGCCCGGAAGACGCCGAGGTCTCTGAATTCATCGCCTACGCCGACCGTCGCCATACGCCAATTCTGGTCGCGGCCTCGATCGGGCGAGGTTTTCGCTATCACGGCGAAATAGGTCGCAAACTGCATGAATTCTGGCAGAAGCAGTTGTGGCAGAACGGACTCGCGCTGCTCTGCAATACAGAACGCGATGCGCAGACAGTGTTTCCCTGGGACGACGTAGATACTGGCATCAGTAAAGCATTTTTATACAAGATCTGGCAGCAGATTCAGAGCGGCGGCGAAATTCGCGCATGTCTGGCGCCACCCTGGGGCAGCGGCAGTTGCGCTGGTTGCGGCGCCTGCAGTTCGGCCGCCGAAATCGCGACACTCAACCACATGGGCCCCGATCTTGCGCAAAGAAGCCGGTTGCCGGTCATTGACAAGCTTTCGCAAATGACGGTTCTCTGCAAAATTCCGGAAAAGTGGGCATTCTGCAGCCGCGACTTCATCGCTGCCACACTGGCAAGGCGTCTCATGCTGAACGTTCCGGCGGCTGTCGACTGGTTTCGACGTGTCGAACTCGTCGAGCCGGCTTTTTTTTCGCACGGTCTGGCACTGGCTGTAGTCGAAGGCTGCGGGCCATCGCCGCAATGGCCGCGCGGTTCAGCCATGCCGGCATCGTCGCCACAGGCTTCATCTGATGACGGCATTTCGGTCGTCGAAGTTCTGCCGCCGCTAAAAAAACTCGAAGAACGGCTGTATCCGATGACTCTCGCCGCCATTCTGCCAGGCGAAGCCGCAGTTCTGGCACGCGAAATCGATGCGCTGCTGGCCCGCTACAGGCTCAAAAATCAGAAGCAGCGTTCCAATGGCTGGCTGAACTGGCAGATCGCCGCCGGCGAAGCGAAAAAGAGCGGTCTGCAGAAACTCAGCCTGCGCGAAGACACAAATCTTTTTCAGGTCACCCTGCTCAAGCAGCCTGAACTCTTCATGCTCAACAAACTCTTCGCCGACCACCCGCCCGAAGTAACCAGCCTCGCATACAGGTGAAATGCCGAAGATCTCTCACAAAGCCACTAAGCCACAAAGAGTCAGAGAAAGAAGATGAGCAATCCGCAGATTTCGCGAATTGGCGCAGATTTTTCAGGAGGGCTGCCATGCTTTGCTCTGATGATCTGCGAGAGCTATTCTGCTACAACGCGCAGGATGCGACCGAGTATCACACACATCTTGCGGGCGCCCGCGGATGATCTTCTTCTCCTTCGCAAGGGCGGTTTAAAAACAAGCAGTCTTGCCTTTGCCCGGCCTTGTGTTATCATGCTGACATGAAGGTTCGCGAAATCATCAAATTGAATAACGAGCATTACCATTACGAGGAGTCTGCGCGGGCGGCGGGTTATCGCCTGGTTGCCGGCGGTGACGAGGCCGGGCGCGGGCCATGGGCCGGGCCGGTTTATGCGGCTTTCGTCATTCTCGACGAGGGAAAGCGCATAGCGGGGCTTGACGATTCTAAAAAACTCAGCCGTCGGCGGCGGTGCGAGCTGTTCGAGCAGATCAGATCCGAGGCTCTCGCATTTGGAATCGGCACTGCCAGCCCCGAAGAAATCGACCTGGCTTTTCAGCGTGCTTTCGCCGGGCTGCAGCAGCGTCCAGACTACGTTCTGCTCGATTTCATCAAACTACCATGGCTGGGGTTGCCGCATCAGGCCTTCGCACGCGGTGAGTCGATCAGCGCCTCGGTGGCGGCCGCCTCGATTCTGGCCAAGGAAGCGCGCGACCGCTACATGGAAGAAGCCGCCCAGATGTATCCAAAATACGGGTTTGAAAAACACATGGGCTACGGCACGGCGGCACACCAGCAGGCTTTGCTCGAACTTGGCCCCTGCCCGCTGCATCGCCGTTCTTTCAAGCCGGTAAAAAAGCTGCTGCCAGATGAAAATCTTTTCACTGCCACATACCGCTGACCTCAGTGCCGGTCGCCAGGTCAATGCCGAAGTCATTGCCAGCGAAGGCGGGCGTTCGCTCGTTCTGATCAATGGCGTGCCGGTCGATGCCGATGGCAGTTATCCGGTCGGGCACCGGCTGGCCGGCCAGCTGGCCGCTACCGACGGCGGCTTCAAGATCGTTGCCGCCGATAACTCGGGCGGCGTTTCGGCCGAAAAACTGCTGGCCAACGCCGGTATTCACGAGGGCGGCAACGAACTGACCGCCGCCTTTCGTCGCTACGGCATCGCGCTGACTCAGGAAAACCTCACTCTCGCCGGCGAACTGCTCAAGTCTCTGCCAGGCGTCGCGCTCGACCGCCTCAGTGCCGGGGTGATTGCGCTGTTGCTGGCGAAAAAGCTGCCGGCAGCGGCTTTTTCGCTGCTGCGTGATTATCTTGGCGGTAATCTCAAATTCGAGGCGCTTCTTGCCGGGCTCGACAAGACTGCACTGGCCGGTTTGCGTGAAGCCTGGGGGCAGGGCAAAATGCTGGAGGCTTTGCAGCAGCTGATAAAAGACGGCATGGCGGGCAGTCGCCCGGCTGGCCTGCTGCCGGCCGACGTTGTCGAAGAGTTCGTTGCTTCGCTGCAGTTGCAGGAAATGCTGACGCGTCAGGCCGAAAACGGCAATGAAGCACGTCTGTTTTTTCAGTGGCCGCTGTTCTGGCACGGGCAGGATCTGCCAGACACTCTCGAAGGCGAAGCCTTTATTCCAGGCGGCAACGACCCGGAACAGGGCTTCAGTCTGCGTCTGCTGGTCAAACCGCCGTCGCTCGGGCCGGTCGAGGTCGCGCTGCATCAGCTCAAAAAGAATCTCTGGGTGCATTTCGGCGTCGAAACGGCAGTGATCGAGCAGGTGCGCAGTCTGTTTCCGCTGCTGCAGGAGCGTCTGGCCGGCCAGGAATGGGAACAGCTGCGTTTCACCGTTGGCAAAGTCCGACTGCTCAGCGACTTCTTCGGCGCAGAAGAACCGGCACCACCCGCTTCCAAAAAACAATCAGGCCGTATCGATCTGAGGGCATGATGGCAGAAAAGAAACGGGTCGACATAAAATACGACGATGTCGCGGTAGCGATAAAATACGCATTTGGCGAGGCAGGTGAGGCGCCAAAAGTCGTTGCCTCAGGTCGTGGCTGGCTGGCTCAGCAGATTGTCGAGCTGGCTGAAAAGAACAAGGTGCCGCTGCGCAAAGAAAAAGTGCTGG